>JANNMK010000024.1:0-10833 GCA_031397785.1 Sphingomonas sp.
GGCGAGCGGTGTCCCGCCCGTCATCATCCGCCCGCCGCCCGAGATGTTGGTCCGCTCGTGCTGGAGCAGGCGCTTGCCGATCGTCCAGCCTTCACCATCCTTGCCGACGAGGTTGCCCTTGGGCACCTTCACGTTGGTGTAGAAGGTTTCGCAGAACGGTGACATGCCGCTGATCATCTTGATCGGCTTCACTTCGACGCCGGGCGCATCCATGTCGATCAGCAGGAACGAGATGCCGTTGTGCTTGTCCGATTTGTCGGTGCGCACGAGCGCGAAACATTTGTCGGCCCACTGGCCGCCGCTGGTCCAGGTCTTTTGCCCGTTGACCAGATAATGGTCGCCCATATCCTCTGCGAACATCTGAAGATTGGCGAGGTCGGAGCCGGCGTTGGGTTCGGAATAGCCCTGGCACCAGCGCACTTCGGCCTTGCAGATGGCGGGAATATGTTCGCTTTTCTGATCTTCATTGCCATATTCGAGCAGGGTCGGGCCGAACATCATCACGCCCATGCCGCCGATCGGGTTCGATGCCCCGGCGCGGACGAATTCCTGATTGACGATCTTTGCCTCGGCAGTCGACAGCCCGCCGCCGCCATAGGCCTTTGGCCAGGTCGGGGTGCCCCAGCCTTTGCTGCCGACGGCGATGCGCCACGCTTCCTTGTCCGGTGCCTTGTCCGACGGCCCTTCGAGCGCGGACAAGGACATGTCGAGGTTTTTCAGGCTGGCGGGGAAATTGGCCGCGACCCAGGCGCGCACTTCGTCACGAAAGGCGTCGAGTTCATGAACGGTCTTGTCGAGTGTTTCGGCGCGGTCGGTTGCGAGCGTGGCCATCGGTCTCTCCCAGGGGCAAAGCGGCGCGCCGGGGATGCGGCGGCGTTGCGATGGAGCAGACATAACCGATTTTCGAAAAGGCTCAAGCCAAAGTTGACGTTAACGTCAACCGGACCTGCCGGTTCACCTGACGAGGGCCAAGTAGCTGGCGGTGCGGGCGAGGATCACCGGCACCATGGCGCATGCGCCAACTAGCAAGAGCGGACCGGTTCGAAACAAGGACGGCGCGCAAGGCCTGAGCCGTGCGCGCCGCTTTCACCGGTAGAGGGGTCCACCGGCAACCTGTGAAAAAAAGATCAGTTCTTTTCGGTGGTCATTTCGCTCGGTGCGATTTCACCATTGTCGTCCATCTTGTTGGCGGCTTCTTCGCCGGCATTTTCGACGGCATCGGCCTTGTTCTCGAGAGCGGCTTCAGCGGCCGGGGTCGGCGCCATGTCGGCCTGTTCCTCGATCACGTCGGCCTGGGCTTCCGCATTGTCTTCGACGGCATCGGCAGCCGGGCTCTGGCAGGCGGCGAGCGAAAGCGTTGCAGCTGCGATGGTCGACATGAAAATAGTTTTACGCATGGTGATACTCCCTATTGATCAGCATCGAAAACCAGTTCCGGCGGGGAGAGTTCCGGGCGGCGCAAAATAATTATTTCGCAGGCGCAAAGCCGAGCGAGCCCATGCGGCCTGCGCCGGCGTGCACCGGCGAGCCGACCTGGTCCGGCGGGGGCGGTGAGCGCCAATGCCCGGCTTGCGCCGCTTATCGTGCAGTGCCGACGAGCAGCAGTTCGGTCTGGCGGCCGTCGATATATTTGAGTGCGGTGCCATCGAAAAAGCCATTGACTTCGAGCTTGAAGGACACGCGCTGGCCGTTCCATTCGGGCACCGCCATGCGGCTGGCGAGTTCGATCGACCAGGCGGTGTCGATACGGACCGGGCCTGCGCCGCGATCGCTGGCGGCCTGATCGTCCCAGAAGCCGATCGCCGGGCCTGCGCCATGGCCGTGCAGGCCGATGGGGTGCGAATAGATGACCGGGTCCAGCCCCTGGGCGATGGCGCTTTCGCGCGCGGCCGCCAGCAGGTCATTGCCCGACGCGCCGGTGCGGAAGCTGCCGGTCAGGGCATCCTGCACCCGATTGGCGGCGGCCAACCCGGCACGCAGGCCAGCGGGCGGCGCGCTTTCGCCCGCTTGCAGCACATAGGCGAGCTGCTGGGTATCGGTGGCGAGGCCCATGTACATGATGCCGAAATCCGACCAGATCAGATCGCCGGGCAGGATGACGGTATCGCCATCAAGTTCCTGTGTCTCGCCGCGCCGCGCCACCGCAATCGACGGGTGAAACCAGACAGTGAGGCCAAGCCCGGACACGCGCTGACGCAGCCACCACTGGACATCGGCGGTGGTGGTGGTGCCAGGCACGATCACGCGATCCGACAGGGCCTCTGCCAAAATGGCGTGGGCGGTGCGCATGATCTGCGGATAAAGCGCCATTTCCCGTCGGGTGCGGGTTTGCAGCCAGTCGACCGACAGGGTTTCACCCGATACGACACGATCGCGCATCTGCGCCGGGATGGCGGCGAGCGTTTCGTCATACTGGCTGGCCGTCATGCCATCGCCAAAGGCGGTGAGCGACGAGCGGTTGAGGGCGATGCGGCGCGGGTCGCGATCGGCGATGATCGCGGATAGGGCGGCCCATTGATCGGGCTGCTGCGCCGGGTTCCATGATGGTTCGAACAGGCCGCCGAGGCCATAGCGGCTGACCGTGAGCCGTTCGACGGCGCGGCCTTCGCCGGGATCGTGGAAAATGAGGATGGTGCGCCGCCGGGCGTGAAAGCTGGTGGCGTCGAGCATCGTTGCAACCACCGGATCCTCGAGATATTCGCGCGCGACGAGGATCCACATGTCGATGCCCTGTTCGCGCATCAATTGCGGGACCAGCGTATCGAGCCGGTCGCGCACTATGGCGTCGCGGCTATCGGCCTGAGCGCGCAGCGTCGGCACCGGCGGCACCGGCAGGAGCGCGGTCTGGGCAACGGCGGGAGCGGCGAGCAGCAGGGCGAGCAGCGGGGCCAGGAGTGCGCCGGGGAGCGGGCCGAGCGAAAAATGCATGCGGATCATCAGCCGAGCTATAACGGCAAAGTATGGCGCCACAACCGGCGACGCTTGCGCATGCAGCGGCAAGGCTGCACTCTGTCAGGAGACGGGATGGCGGAGGGGCGCGGACACGCATGCCAGTGGCGATTTGAACCTGCCTGCAACCATGCGTGCGCTGCTGGTGCGCGAGCTTGCGCCCGATTTTGGCGGCTGCGAGGTCGGCGAGATCGCGGTGCCGCAGCCGGGGCCGGGAGAGGCGCTGGTGCGGGTGCGGGCGGCGGCGATCAATTTTCCCGATCTGTTGATGACCGAGGGGAAATATCAGTTCCGGCCCGATCTGCCCTATGTGGCGGGCATGGAATATGCGGGCGAAGTGGCTGCGGTGGGCGACGGCGTCGACGGCGCTACGATCGGCCGGGCAGTGATCGGCGGCGGCAAGACCGGAGCCTTTGCCCAATTTGCGGTTGCGCGGGCGGATGGCTTGCGTGCCAGACCGGACCGGCTGGGCTGGGCGGCGTCTGCGGCTTATTCGGCGGCTTATCTGACCGCATGGGTGACGCTGGTGCGGCGCGCCGGGGTGCAGCCGGGCGAGTGGGTGCTGGTGCACGGCAGCGCAGGCGGGGTGGGGCTGGCGACGGTCGATCTGGCGGGGGTGCTGGGCGCACGGGTGATTGCGGCGGGGTGCAGCGATGCCTAGCTGGCTGAGGTCGCGCGGCTTTATGCGCCCGATGCGGTGGTCAATGTCGGCGGCGGATTTCGTGAGGCGGTCAAGGCGCTGACCGGGGGGCGGGGCGCCGATGTGATCGTCGACCCGGTCGGCGGCGACATATTCGACGAATCCACGCGCTGCATCGCGTTCGACGGGCGATTGTGCGTGGTCGGCTTTGCCAGCGGCCGCATCCCGGTAGTCGATGGCAATATGCCGCTGATCAAGGGGTTTTCGGTGATCGGCGTGCGCGCGGGCGAATATGGCCGGCGCTTTCCCGAGCGCGGGGCAGAGAATGTTGCAGCGGTCGATGCCATGGCCGCCGACGGGCGGATCGCGCCCCATGTCCATGCCGAGCTGCCGCTGGATGACTGGGCCGAGGGTTTTGCGATGCTGAGCGAGCGCAAAACCATCGGAAAAACCGTTTTAATCCCTTAAAAATCACCGGAAACGATCGAGGATCGATTATGAAAGCCATTCAGACCCGCGCCCCTGCCAGCCTCGACAGCCTGGTTCATGGCGATATCGCCGACGCTGCTGCACCGGGGCCGGGCGAGATCATGGTCGCGCTGCGCGCCAGTTCGCTCAACTATCATGATTATGCGGTGGTGACGGGGATGATCCCGTGCGCCGAGGGCCGTATCCCGATGTCCGACGGCGCGGGCGAGGTGATCGCGGTGGGCACGGATGTCGCGGACTATGCGGTCGGCGATGCGGTGGTTTCGACCTTTTTCCCTCATTGGCTCGACGGCACGCCGCCACTGACCGCGTTCCGTCAAGTGCCGGGCGACGGCGTCGATGGCTATGCGCGCGAGGTGGTGACCGCGCCGACCCACTGGTTCACCAGGCCGCCGAAAGGCTATAGCCATGCCGAAGCGGCGACATTGACCTGTGCGGGCCTGACGGCGTGGCGCGCGCTGGTCGTCGATGGCGGGCTGAAACCGGGGGCGACGGTGCTGGTGCAGGGCAGCGGCGGGGTATCGGTGTTCGCGCTGCAATTCGCCAAGGCCATGGGGGCGAGGGTGATCGCCACATCGTCATCCGATGCCAAGCTCGAACGGCTGAAGGCGATGGGCGCGGATCATGCGATCAATTACCGGGAAACTCCGGCATGGGGGGCGGCGGCTCTCGCGCTGACCGGCGGGGTCGGCGTCGATCATGTCATCGAGATCGGCGGCGCAGGCACGCTCGACCAGTCGATGATGGCGACGCGGATTGGCGGGCATATCGCGCTCATCGGCATATTGGCGGGCTTTTCGGGGCCGGTGATGACCGCGATGCTGATGGCGAGGCAATTGCGGGTGCAGGGGTTGACCGTCGGCAGTCGCCAGCAGCAGATCGAGATGATCGCAGGCATCGAGGCGACCGGCATCAGGCCGGTGATCGACAGCGCGTTTCCGCTGGCCGAACTGGCTGGCGCATTCCGGCATCAGGAAAGCGGCGCGCATTTCGGCAAGATCGTCATCGATATCTGACCGGCCGCGCCGCAGCAGCTTTGCGCGTCAGGCGCTGACCATGCGCAGGAAATTGGCGGTGCCGCGTTCGACCTTGGCACGGATGCGGGCGGCGTCCAGACCGTCTTTCAGGCCGAATTCCATTTCCACATCGTCAAACCCCTTCCATAACGCCATCAGGTCTTCGGCGGCTTCTACCGGATCGGCGACCGCGATGTCCCCGGCATCGCGCGCTTCGCCGAGCACCGATGCGATCAGCCCGCGGCAACTGCCGGGGCCGGCATCGAAAAAGCGCCGGGCGAACCCCGGCATGTCGCGCATCTGGATCATCATCGTGCGTTTGAAGCCGACATGGGCAGGATCGAACAGAAATGACAGCAACGCCACGCCGAACGCATTGAGCCTGCTCTCCAACGGCCCGTCGCGCACATCGTCAGCGTCGAACGACGACGCCATCGAGGCCATCTGGCTGCGGACAAAGGCTTCGAACAAAGCCTGTTTGTCTGGAAAGCGGCTGTAAACCGTCACTTTCGATACGCCGGCCCGCTGGGCTATATCCTCCATCGTCGACCCATCGAAGCCGCGTTCGAAGAAACTGTCGCGTGCGGCCGAGACAATCGCGGCATCCTTTGCCGGGTCGCGGGATCGACCCCCGGCATGGGGCGCGCACAGGCGGCGGTGGTGCAAGGCGTCGGACAAAATCGCTTCACTCTTAAAATGAACGTTGACGTTCATGAACGCCAGTGTACATTAATGGCGTCTGAAAGGCGAATCGATTTCCCCTCCCGCTTCGCCTTTAGCCTATCCTGGCACAGAGCACTGGATTTGCCGACCATGAGCTGGATTGCCATCCGCATGCTGACGGGCGACCGTGTCAAATTCATCGGCTTGGTGTTCGGGGTCGCCTTTTCCGCCTTGCTGATTACCCAGCAGCTGACGATCTTCGTCAACCTTCTGATGCGCGGCGGGGTCGCCGTCCAGGAAGTGGCGACCGCCGACATCTGGGTGATGGACCGGTCGGGCCGGACGATCGATGCGACGCTGCCGATACCGACCATCGCGCTCGACCGGGTGCGCGGTGTCGCAGGGGTTGCCTGGGCGGTGCCGATGATCCGGTCCGGCGCGACGGTGCGTACGGTCGAAGGCGATCTGGAGCCGGTCAGCGTCATCGGCGTCGACGATGCGACGCTGATCGGCCTGCCGCGAACCATGGTCGAAGGCAGCAAGGACATGCTGGCCTCCCCCGACGCGGTATTCATCGACGATGTCGGCGCGCGCAAACTGTTCGCCAATGGCGGCGCGGTCGGCACGACGCTCGAACTCAACGATCAGCGTGCGGTGATCCGCGGTGTGGTCGACGCCAATCCGACCTTTACCTCGACCGTCATCCTCTACACCCGCTATTCGAATGCGCTCAACTATCTGCCCGGGACGCGCAACCGTCTGTCCTTTGTCGTCGCGCGCGCCGCCGAGGGCCAACCGGCGGCCGAAGTGGCGGCGCGGATCGAGCGGGAAACCGGATTCCGGGCGCGCACCAGCGAAGAGTTCGCCCGCGACGGGGTGGATTATATCATCGAGAATACCGGCATCCCGATCAATTTCGGCATTACCGTCGCGCTGGGATTCGTCGTCGGGGTGGCGATCGTCGGCCTGACGTTCAGCCTGTTCATCCGCGACAACATCAAGCAATTCGGCGCGTTGAAGGCGATCGGCGTCACCAACATGAAAATCCGCGGCATGGTGGCGGTGCAGGCCGGGCTGGTCGGGCTGATCGGTTACGGCATCGGCCTGTTTCTGGCGACGATGTTCGTGATCAGCGGGGCGAGTAACAGCGACGCGTTCAAGGGTTTCTTCATGCCGTGGGAGATACCGGTCATCACGGCGGTGGTGGTGTTCATCATGATCCTGCTGACCGGAGCGATTGCGCTGCGATCGGTGCTCAAGATGGAACCGGCCGAGGTGTTCCGGTGAGCGCGACCGAAACGCTGAGCGCGCCTGTTGCAATGCAGGGCGAAGCAATCCGCATCAGTGGCGTGGCCAAGGATTTTGCCGTCGGCGACAGCAAAATCCGCGTGTTGCACGATATCGCCGTCAGCATCCGGTCCGGCGAGCTTACCTATCTGGTCGGCGAATCAGGATCGGGAAAGACGACGCTGATCTCGATCATTGCCGGGATACTCTACCCCAGCGAAGGGTCGGTCGAGGTGTTCGGTACCGACATTTACCGGCTGAGCGACACCGAGCTCGTCAGATTCCGGCTGGCGACGATCGGCTTCATCTTTCAGCAATATAATCTGCTGCCGACGCTGACTGCGGCTGAAAATGCGAGCGTGCCGCTGATCGCCGCCGGAGTGCCCAAGGCCGACGCCATCGAGCAAGCGCGCGACCTGCTGGCCAAGCTCAACATCGCCGACCAGGCCGACAAGCTGCCGCGCGCGCTGTCCGGCGGGCAGCAGCAGCGCGTCGCGATTGCCCGGGCGCTGGTCCACGCACCCCGCCTGATCGTTTGCGACGAGCCGACCGCCGCGCTGGATGCACGGTCCGGTCGGCGGGTGATGGATCTGTTGCGCGAGGTGGCGCTGGCGTCGGACCGCGCGGTGATCATCGTTACCCATGACAATCGCATCTTCGATCTCGCCGACCGCATCCTCAACATGGAGGATGGCCGGATTACCAGCGACGGCACGACGATGCCGGTCGACCATCACTGATTTGCCTGCCGAGGATAGTGCCATGCCGCGTCTCAATTTTTCCCGCCAGATACTGCCGGTCATCGCGGTTATCGCGATCATCGTTTCGGCCTGGCTGATCCTTGGCAGCCAGCCCGAACGCGCGCTCGCCCAGCCCGAAAAAACCCCGCCGACCAATCCGGCGGGTAGCGGCGGGTCGAGCGTCGCCGGATCGGGCGTGGTCGAACCGGCGAGCGAGCTCATCGAGATCGGTGCGCCGATCGCCGGGGTCGTCGACCGGGTGTATGTCGAGCCGGGCCAGCAGGTCGGACAGGGCCAGCCGCTGTTTTCGGTCGATACCCGCGATGCGCGCGCCGCGGTGGCCGAAGCGGATGCCCAGGTGGCATCATTTCGGGCGCAGGCGCTGCAGGCCGATGCGGCGCTGGCGACAGCCCGCAACCAGGCGGCGCTGTATGCGGGGATAAGCGATGCGCGCGCCGTATCGCAACAGGAAGTGATCGACCGGCAAGGCGCGGTGCGCCAGGCGAGCGCCGCGGCCAGCGTCGCGCGCGCCGGTATCCGCCAGGCAGAGGCCGCGCGCGAAGCGGCGCAGGTGCGGGTCGCACGATCGACCGTGCGAGCGCCCAGAGCAGGAACCATCTTGCAGGTTTCGACCCGCGCCGGGGAATTTGCCACGGCCGGGCCAGCCCCCGGCAGCAACGCCAGCCCGCTGATAACCATGGGCGACACCAGCGTGATGCATGTCCGCATCGACATCGATGAAAGCGAAATCCAGCGGGTGGCGATGGGGCGCGACGCGGTCATTACGCCGCGCGGCGGGGCAGGGCGGCGCACCGGCGCGACCTTCGTTCGGGCCGAACCACTGGTCGTGCCCAAAAGATCGCTGACCAACAGCGCGACCGAACGCGTCGACGTGCGCGTGCTCCAGCTGATTTATGCGCTGCCTGCCGGGGCGGAGGGATATTATGTCGGGCAGCAGGTCGATGCCTTTGTGCCCGGGCAAAGGCCGGCGACGCGGACGGCGGCGCGGGCGACCGCACGATGATGCGCGCCGCCATCCCTCTTGCCGCGCTGCTGATGGCGGGATGCGCCACGGTCGATCGCGCGCCTGCGCCCGCCACGGTGATCGTGCCGCCAGCCTTTATTCTGGGCAGTGATGACCGGCAGGCGGCGGCCGCGCTGGCCGATCTGTTGCCGCGCGGCGATGCGGCGTTTGTCGCGCTCGAAACCCGGGCGATGGCCAATGCGCCGACATTGGGTGCGGCGCTGGCACGGATCGACGCGGCGCGCGCCGGACTGCGCGGCGCGCGCGCGGCGCGCCTGCCGGAGGTGTCGGGGTCGGCCGGTGTGGCCCGGCAGGAAAATAACAGCGCCAGTTTCGGCGGCGCGCCGATCGCGGGCGGGCAAACCAGGGTCGAGGCGGGTCTGACCGCGAGCTGGGATGCCGATCTGTTCGGGCGGCTGCGTGCATCGCAGGCCGCAGCGGCGGCGCGGATTGACGCCGCCGGGGCCGATGCAGCGGGGGTGCGGCTCAGCCTGTCGTCCGACATCGCCATCGCAGTGCTCGACTGGCGCGAGACGGCAGCGCGGGAAGCGGTGATCCGCGCCGATCTGGGCCGTGCCGAGGAACTGGTGAGCGTGACGGGCGTGCGGACGCGGGCGGGGATTTCACCCGGGTTCGATCTGGTGCGGGCGCAATCGCTGGCCGCCGATGCGCAAGGTCGCCTCGACCCGATCGGCGGCGAGCAGGCCGAAATTCTCGGGCGGCTGGTGCGGCTGACCGCGCTTTCCCCGGCCGAGGTTCAGGCTGCTCTGGCCTTGACCGGCGGGGATGGCGCAACCGGTATGGCGGCAGTGGGTGTGCCGTCGGCATTGCTGAGGGCGCGGCCCGACATTGCGGCGGCCGAGGCGCGGCTCGCCGCAGCCGACAGCGAGATAGCGGCAGCGGCGGCAGAGCGGTTTCCGCGCCTGTCGATCAGCGGCACTTTGGGGCTGTTGTCGCTGGGGTTTGGCAGCCTGTTCGACGAGGATGCGCTGATCGGATCGCTGGGTGCAAGCATCGCCGGGCCATTGCTCGATTTCGGGCGGGTCGGCGCGCGCATCGACCAGCGCCAGGCTGAAGCGCGGATCGCGTTCGAAGATTATCGCGGGACGGTGTTTCAGGCGATCGGCGAGACCGAGACGGCGCTGGGCAGAATAGGCGCGATCGACCGGCGCACCGCGACGCTGGCGCGCCAGGTGGCGATCGACGCCGATGCGGTGGCGCTGGCGCGCGAACGCTATCGGCTGGGGCTCGACCCGCTGCTTGCGACGATCGATGCCGAACGCACGCTCAATGCCTCACGCCGCGCCGCCATCGAGGCGGGCAGCGATGCGCGGCGGGCACGGGTGGCGCTGTACCGGGCGCTCGGCGGGGTGCCGCTCTAGCTGCGGCGCGCGATGGTGCAGCGGCGGGTGGCGCGGTTGAAGGCGACAGTGGTCGCGCCGTCTCCATGCCGCACGATCATGACGAAGCCGGGGCTGGCTGGATCGTCCCAGTCGGCGGCGGTCATCGGATCGCCGGCGAGGGTTTGCCAGACAAGATCGTGACGGATGGCGGGATCGGCCAGCGCGACACTGGCGGCGCGGGCTGCGGCAAGGGTGGCGACCAAATCCTCGAGATCGCGATCGCGGCCTGTCCAGTCGATCCAGCCGATCGCATTATCCTGGGCATAGGCATTATTGTTGCCGTGCTGGGTGCGGCCGAATTCATCGCCTGCGGTGAGCATGATGGTGCCGCGTGAGGCGAACAGTGTGGCGAGCAGCGCGCCCGCATCGGCGCGGCGGGCCGCGACGATGGCGGGGTCGTCGCTCGCGCCTTCGTGGCCATTGTTCCAGCTCGGCTCGTCGGCGTGACCGTCGCGGTTATCCTCGCCATTGGCATGATTATGGCGCTCGGCGTGGCTGACCAGATCGGCGAGCGTGAAACCATCATGCGCCGCGAGGAAATTGACGCTGCGGGTGGGCTTGCCGAAAATATCGGATGATCCCGCAACGCGGGTCACCAGCGGGCCGATGCCTTCGTCGCCGC
>JANNMK010000145.1:0-14728 GCA_031397785.1 Sphingomonas sp.
GGGCCTGATGGCGTTGCGCAGCGAATTCGGCGCGTCGCAGCCGCTGGCGGGCGCAAAGATCGTCGGCAGCCTGCACATGACCATCCAGACCGCGGTGCTGATCGAAACGCTGACCGCGCTGGGTGCGCAGGTGCGCTGGGCCACCTGCAACATCTATTCCACGCAGGATCACGCCGCAGCGGCCATCGCCGCATCGGGGGTCCCGGTATTCGCGATCAAGGGCGAGAGCCTGGCGGACTATTGGGATTATGTCGGGCGCATCTTCGACTGGGGTGACGATACCTGCAACCTCATCCTCGATGATGGCGGCGATGCGACGATGTTCGCGCTGTGGGGCGCAAAGCTCGAGGCCGGCGGCATCATGCCCGAGCCAGAGAATGAAGAAGAAGTCGAAATGCAGCGCGCATTGAAGGCGTTCGTCGCCGCGCGGCCCGGCTACCTAACCCGCACCGTTGCCGCGATCAAGGGCGTGTCGGAAGAAACCACCACCGGCGTCCACCGGCTCTACGCCATCGCCAAGAAGGGCGAGCTGCCGTTCCCGGCGATCAACGTCAACGACAGCGTCACCAAGTCGAAGTTCGACAATCTCTACGGCTGCAAGGAAAGCCTGGTCGACGCCATCCGTCGCGGCACCGACGTCATGCTGGCCGGCAAGGTCGCGACCGTCGCCGGCTTCGGCGATGTCGGCAAGGGCTCGGCCCAGTCGCTGCGCAACGGCGGCGCGCGCGTCCTCGTCACCGAAGTCGATCCGATCTGCGCGCTGCAAGCGGCGATGGAGGGTTTCGAGGTCGTCACCATGGACGAGGCCGTTACTCGTTCGGACATCTTCGTCACCGCCACCGGCAATGCCGATGTCATCACTGCCGATCATATGGCGGCGATGAAGAACATGGCGATCGTCTGCAACATCGGCCATTTCGACAGCGAAATCCAGATTTCGGCGCTGTCCAACTATAAATGGACCGAAGTGAAACCGCAGGTCGATCTGGTCGAATTTCCCGACGGCAAGCAGATCATCATCCTGTCAAAGGGCCGGCTCGTCAATCTCGGCAACGCCACCGGCCACCCCAGCTTCGTGATGTCGGCGAGCTTCACCAACCAGACGCTGGCGCAGATCGAATTGTGGCAGCGCAGCGAGCAATATGGCAATGACGTCTATGTCCTGCCCAAGCATCTCGATGAAAAGGTCGCGGCGCTGCATCTCGAAAAGCTCGGCGTGAAGCTCTCGCAATTGAGCCAGAAGCAGGCCGACTATATCGGTGTCCCGGTCGAAGGTCCGTTCAAACCCGAACATTATCGCTATTGATCGAACCGCTCGAACACGCGCCAGGGCCGCTATCCGCTGAACTCGACGCCTGTTTGCCTCAAGTCAGGGCCGGGACGAGGGCAAACGGCGACAAATCGATTGGCCGCAACGCTTTGCCGCAGCATGGCTTTGCGCTAGGCGCAAGCGATGTGCCCATTTTTGAGCCGATGCAGCGCGGACCCATGCTGACTGTCCGATGATACCGTCCGATTCAACGACGCTCGCAATCGGCGGCGCAGTCATGGCTGTGTGGCTGGTCGCGGCCGGCTGGGCGCTGGTGCGCGGCATAATGATGCAGCGGCGTAGCGCCTTTGCACAGCGCCGCAGCGCGCAATTGTCGGCGTTGCTCGATGGATCGCCCGCACTGCCGCTGATCGTCCGGCCTGATGGCCGGATCGAGGGGCCAGGTGCGATCGCTCCCCTGTTCGGGCTCGATGCGCTGCCCGCAACACTCGATGGCCTTGCCAGCGATGGCACAGGCGCGATGGCGTCGGCGGATATCGCTGCACTGCTGCTCCAGACACACGCCGCTCAGCGCACGGGCAAGGCATTCCGTATGGTGGTGCGCAGCGCGGACGGCCAGCGCGCACTCGGGGTCCGCGGCACACCGGTCCCACCCCAACTCGGCACTGCGGGCAGCGCGCTGCTGTGGATCGTCGACAATAGCGAGGATGAGGCGCGCGCCCACAAACTGCGCGTGCAGCGCAGCGATGCTATCGCTGCCTATGACGCGCTCTCGGCACTGATAGAAGCGGCGCCCTTTCCGATGTGGTTCCGTGATGCCGACCTTAAACTGGCGCTGGTGAACCACGCCTATGTTGCCGCTGCGGAATATGACAATGCCGCAGATGTCGTGGCGCGTCAGATCGAACTGGTAGAGCCGGTGGCCGGATTGAGCGCCCGCGAAGCCGCCCACCGTGCCATCGACGCGGCCGAACCGCTGTCGCGCGAAGTGCCGGTGACAGTCGCAGGCGCACGGCGGATGATGCAGGTTGTCGATGTGCCGATCACTCAGGTCGGGGTCGCAGGCTATGCGGTCGATCGGCAGGAACTTGAGGAAACCCGCGCCGAATACCGCCGTTTCGTCGATGCCCGGCGCTCGATGCTCGATCAGATGTCGGCGGCCGTGGCGGAATTCGGCCCCGATCGATCATTGCGTTTCGTCAACCGTCCGTTCCTGCGCCTGTTCATATTGGACGAGGAATATGCCGCCAGCACGCCCGCTTTCGAACGCGTCATAGACCGGCTGCGCGACAATGGGCGCACGCCCGAAGTGCGCGATTTTCCCAGCTGGCGCGCGGAACGGCGTGGCTGGTTCGCCTCTCCCGAGATGATCGAGGAAAGCTGGATGCTGCGTGACGGCACGCATCTGCGCGCTGTGGCGCAGCCCACTCCCGATGGCGGATTGCTGCTGTTGTGGGAGGATCAGACCGAACAGATCCGGCTCGCGTCGGCACGCGACACCCTGCTTCGCGTCCGGACCGCAACGTTCGACAATCTTTACGAAGCAGTGGCGGTTTTCGCCCCCGACGGCCGTCTGAACCTCTGGAATCAGCGGTTCCGCAAGCTATGGGATGTCAGCGAGGAATATCTGGTCGGCCACCCGCGCCTCGATGGTCTGCTTGGCAAGATCGGCGAGCGATTGAAGGATCCGCGTCAGCAAGGCGTGCTCCACCAGATGATCGTCGGTGCCACCGCCGAACGGCAACAGCGCAGCGGCCGGATTGCTTTTGCGACCGGCCAGCAGTTCGATTTTTCGGCAATTCCCTTGCCCGATGGCAACGCCTTGTTCACCCTGATCGACGTTACCGACAGCCGCCGGATCGAACGTGCCTTGCGCGACAGGGCAGAGGCGCTGGAGGCTGCTGACAAGGTAAAGACCGATTTCCTCAGCCGCGTCAGCTACGAACTGCGCACGCCGTTGACCTCGATCGGCGGGTTCGCGGAAATGCTGGCCAGCGGCTATGGCGGGGAGCTCCCAGACACCGCCAAATCCTATGTTCAAGCAATTCTCTCGTCGACCGAAGCGCTCGGCCAGCAAATCGGTACGGTGCTCGATCTGGCGCAGAGCGAGGCAGGAACAATGCCGCTCGAACGGCACCCTGTGCCGCTGACTGACGTGGTACGCGAAGCGGTGGCGGCGGTGCGGGCCGAGGCAAAATCCCGTGATATTGCCATCACGCTCGATGCGCGGGTCGCACTGGGTCAGATTTCCGGCGATGCCAAACGCTTGCGGCAGGCACTCGACCAGATGCTCGGCGCAGCGCTCGGCAATTTTGCCGACAGCCACTATCGGCCCGATGGCGGCCGCCGGATACTGGTGCATGGGGAGGGGGATGCGATCACCGCGCAGATCGTCGTGTCCGACAATGGGCCAGGGCTCGATGTGCAGGGCACGCAGGCAGTCGGAATCGCGCTTGCCCGGCAGTTGATCGTCGCGCACGACGGACGCTTCGAACAGGTTGCGCGGGCCGGCGAAGGATCGATGCTGGCCGCGTTCCTGCCGCGATGACGGCGATGGTCTTCGCTCTCGATGAAGTAGCGGACATTGGCGCAACCATGGCCGCCGTGCTGCGCCCTGGCGACGTCATTGGCCTGTCGGGCAGTCTTGGTGCAGGCAAGACGACGCTGGCACGCGCCATCCTTGCCGCGCTCGGGCTGACGGGGGAGGCGCCGAGCCCGAGTTTCGCCATCGTCCAGCCTTATGGCCCTCCCGAGGTTGCCATGCCGCTGCTGCATGTCGATCTCTATCGGATCGACCGGCCTGCCGATATCGTCGAACTCGGGCTGGATGAAGCGCGCAGCGATCACGTCCTGCTCATCGAATGGCCGGAGCGGCTCGGGTCGTTCTCCCCGCCCGATATGCTGTCGATCCACATCGATTTCGCCGGTGAAGATGCACGGCGCTTGACAGTCAAACACCCGCCCGCTTGGGAAGGGCGATGGTCGTTCCCGATATGATACCGCCCGCTGCAGCACCTGCGTTTCTGGCCGCCGCAGGGTGGGGCGGGGCGACAATCGCGCCGCTCGCCGGTGATGCCTCGTTCCGGCGCTATTTCCGGGTTTCACATGGTGCGCGGGTTGCGGTGTTGATGGATGCCCCGCCACCGCACGAAGATCCGCGCCCGTTCATCCATGTTGCGGAACATCTGCTTGTCGTCGGTCTGGCGGCTCCGCGCATATTGGCGCGCGATCTCGACCACGGCCTGCTGCTGATCGACGATTTTGGGTCGGACCGCATGCGAGAGGCGGTCGATGCCGATCCGTCGCGCGAAACCGCGATTTACGCCGGTGTCGTCGATGTGCTCGTCGCATTGCACCGCCATGCTCCTGCACCCGGCCTCGCCGTCCACGGTCTCGATATCTGGCTCGACGAAGCGATGCTGCTGATCGACTGGTACGGGCCCGCCGTCGGCCTCGAACTCGACCCGGCCAGCTTCCGCGCCGCATGGCGCGAAGTGCTCGCCCCTGTGGCGGATGACGGGCTCGCACCGGTCACCATCCTGCGCGATTTTCATGCCGAGAATATCATGCTGATCGATGGACAGCAGGGGGTTGCCCGCTTTGGCCTGCTCGACTTTCAGGATGCACTGATCGGTCACCCGGCCTATGATCTGGCATCGGTTCTGGAAGATGCCCGGCGCGATGTCTGCCCGGCTGTCGAACGCGCGATGATCGATGCCTATGTTGCCGCCACCGGGCGCGACGCCCGCTTCGAACGGGCCTATTGGGCGCTTGCGGCGCAGCGCAATACCCGCATCCTCGGCGTCTTCTGCCGCCTGTGGCAGCGCGATGGCAAGGCGCATTATACCGCGTTCCAGCCGCGCATGTGGGGCCTGGTCGAGCGCGATCTGGTGGCACCGCACCTCGCCCCGGTGCGCGACTGGTTCGACGCCAACATCCCGCCCGAAAAACGTGCGCCGATCTGGTCGAGCCTGCCGTGAGCGCAGCCATGATCGAAAGCGCGATGGTGATGGCCGCCGGCCTCGGAAAGCGCATGCGCCCGCTCACCGCGACCCGGCCCAAACCGCTCGTCCGGGTCGCCGGCAAGGCCCTCATTGATCATACCTTCGATCGCATCGCCGAAGCGGGAATCGGCCATGTCGTGGTCAACGTCCATTATCTCGCCGATGCGCTCGAAGCGCATCTCGGTGCGTCGGCAAAATCCTACCCGTTCGATATCGATGTGTCGGACGAACGCGAGTTGCTGCTGGAAACCGGCGGCGGCCTTGTCAGGGCGGCATCCCTGTTGCGTGGCGATCCCATATTGTGTGCGAACAGCGACAATATCTGGACCGACGGCCCGACCGGCGCCATCCGCCAACTTGCCGAACGCTGGGATGATGCGACTATGGACGCCTTGTTGCTGGTCGTGCCGCAGGCGCGTGCGACGGGCCATCGGGGGCGCGGCGATTTCCACATGGACAAACGCGGGCGGCTGTCGCGGCGGCAAGCCGGCAAGGTTGCACCATTCGTATACACCGGGGTGCAATTGTTCCACCGCAGGCTGCTCGCCGCCGCGCCGAGCGGACCATTTTCCACCAACATCCTTTGGGATCGTGCCATTGCAACCGGCCGCCTGTTCGGCATTGCGCACAGCGGCGCATGGTTCGATGTCGGTACTCCGGAGGCCATTGCGGTCGTCGAAGCGGCGCTGAGCGGTGGCTGAACCTTGCGTCTACAGCATTCCGCTCAACCGCGCCTTTGCCGATGCTCTCGCTGCGGGGATCATGCGGCTCCATGGTGCTCACGGGCCGGGCGGGGATAGCCTGGCGCTGGCACGCGGTATGGTGTTGCTCCCCAACAACCGGGCAGTCACTGCGGTGCGCGATGCGTTTATCCGGCTGGGCGGCGGCGCGCTGCTGTTGCCGCGTCTGGTGGCGCTGGGTGATGGCGACCTCGATGCCAGCGCAGGCGGCGCGCTCGACCGGATCGACGCGGCAGAGGCGTTGCCACCGGCCATCGATCCGATACGCCGCCGCTTCCTGCTCGCCCGGCTGATCGGCGAAGCGCGCGCCGATACCCCGGTGGGGGAGGCGTTGCGGCTGGCCGACAGTCTGGCCAGCGTCTTCGATCAACTGGCGATCGAAAATGTCGCAATCGACGCCCTTTTCGCACTCGATAAGGACGCGCAGATCGTCGGTCTGCTGGCTGGTCATTGGCAGGACGCCTTTGCCCTGCTGCAGACGCTGGCGACCCGCTGGCCGGCCGAACTCGCGCGGATCGGCGAAATCGAGCGGACGACGCTGCGCAACCACATCCTCGATGCAACCGCACGGCGCTGGCATGAATTCGGCCTGCCGGTGCCGTTCGTGGTTGCCGCAGGCATCACCACCAGCGCGCCTGCGGTTGCGCGATTGCTGCGCTCCATCGCTCGCGCGCCTGGCGGAGCGGTGGTGCTGCCCCATGTCGACACGGCAATGCCCGACGATCAATGGGATGCGCTCGGCCTCGATCCGCAGCGCACTGGCGATGACCAGGACGCTGTAAAGCCGCTTGAAAACCACCCGCAATTTCATCTCAAACTGTTGCTGGACCGGATGGATTGTGCGCGCGGCGAGGTCGCTCCCTGGTCGCCGGACGCCATGGTCGATGCGGTGCTGGACGGGCCGCAAAGCCGCGTCGACTTCGTCGGGTATCTGCTTGCGCCCGCGCGTTTCACCGCCCTCTGGCCCGATCTTTCCCGTTCGAAACGAACGCTGCCCGGCGTTATTGCCTATGATTGCGCAACCCCTGCCGAAGAGGCGCTGACCATCGCGCTGGCCATGCGCGAAACGCTCGAAACGCCCGGACGTACTGCCGCGCTGGTCACCCCTGACCGGGCGATTGCCGCTCGCGTCGCGGGGCACCTCGCGCGCTGGGGCATCGCCGCTGACGACAGCGCAGGCCAGCCGCTGGCGATGACACCACCGGGCGATCTGCTGCTGGCGCTGGTCGCAGCCGCTGCCTCGGGGTTTGCGCCGGTCGAACTGGTCGCGCTGCTCAGCCACCCGCTGGTCCATGCGGGCGATGACCGCCGCGCGTGGACCGACAATGTCCGCGACCTCGACCGGGCATTGCGCGGTCCGCGCCCCGCACCCGGGCTTGCCGCGATCGATGCTGTGCTGGCCGACAGGCACGCCGACATCCGGGCCAAGGCCGGCGCGGCGCAGTGGGCGGCCCTGCGACAGTGGTGGGGCGGGGTCGCCGACACGCTGGCCGCGCTGTCGACGCGACTCGATCCGCGCTCTCCAGTGGCATTGTCGGGCGTGCTTGGTGCATTGCGCGATACACTCGGCGCGCTGGCGGGTGATGCGGTGTGGGCAGGCGCGGCCGGGCGCTGTCTGTCCGTCCTGTTTGCCGATATCGAACGCCATGCCGCAGAACTGCCCGGCGCGGTCCAGCCTGGCGAACTCGCGGCGATGCTGCGGCTGCTGATGGCCGACATCGGCGTGCGTCCGCCGCAGGGCGGTCACCCCCGCCTGTTCATCTGGGGGCTGATCGAGGCACGGCTGCAACGCGCAGACCGCATGATCCTCGCCGGGCTGAACGAAGGTCAATGGCCCCAGCCGCCATCGCCCGATCCGTGGTTGCCGCCAGTCGTCCGGCGTCGGCTCGGCCTCCCCGGTCTCGACCGGCAGGTCGGCCTGTCGGCGCATGATTTCGCCACCGCACTGGGCGCACCCGAAGTCATCCTCACCCGCTCGGTGCGTGAAGGCAGCGCGCCGACGGTCGCCTCGCGGCTACGGTTGCGGATTGATGCGCTGATCGGTGATGCCGCTGCGCTGCGCCCGGCTGGCACCGATCATCGCGCGCTCGCCGCCGCGCTCGATGCCTGCGCCAGCCCGCAACCGATGCGCCGCCCTGCGCCATCGCCCGCAGCCGATCGTCGCCCCAAACGGATCAGCGTCACCGAAGTCGACACGCTGCTTGCCGATCCTTTCGCTTTCTACGCCCGCGCCGGACTAGGCCTGTTTCCGCTCGATGCGCTCGATGCCGAACCGTCGGCGGCATGGCGTGGCGTCGCGGTTCATGAGGTGCTCGAAAAATGGCTCAAGGGCGCCGATCGCAGTATCGAGGCGATCGAACGGCTGACCGCAGAGCTGCTCGCCAAACCCGGCGTAAGCCCGCTGATCCGCGCGCTTTGGGCACCGCGCCTGCGCGCCCCGCTGCGCTGGGCGGCGGATACGACGATTGTCGGCGAGCGCGACGAAGGCCGCATCCCGCTGGTCGAAGCGTCGGAAAAACGCGGCGAGATCGACATCGAAGGCATCATCCTGACCGGCAAGCCCGATCGGATCGACAGGCTGGCTGATGGCACCTACGCCGTGGTCGACTACAAAACCGGCAGCGGCCCGGCCAAGGCATCGGTCGATGCGCTGTTCGCGCTCCAGCTGGGATTGCTCGGTGCGATGGCTGAACAGGGCGCGTTCGGCAATTCGCGCGGGGTGGTCTCGGCGTTCGAATATTGGCGGATGAACAAGAAACAGAGCAGCGATGCGCTCGGCTGGGTCGACATACCCTTCTACAAGCCGGGCAAAACCCGCGAGCCGAAAATCCATCCCGGCAATTTCGTCGGCGAAGCCTATTTCGCGCTGGAAAAGGCCATAATGCGCCATCTGACCGGTAGCGAAGCCTTCACCGCCAAACTCCACCCGGAATATGCCTATTACTCCGACTATGATCAGCTGATGCGGTTCGAGGAATGGTATGGCCAGGAAGGCGTACCGGCATGACCGCCGACTCGCCCAAACGCCTGCTCCGGCTGACCCCCGATCAGGGGCTTGGCGCAGCGCCCGGCGGCAATGCCTGGATGTCGGCCAGCGCTGGCACCGGCAAGACGCAAGTGCTCACCGCGCGCGTCCTGCGGCTGCTGCTTGCCGGGGTCGATCCGCACGCCATCCTCGCAATCACCTTTACCAAGGCGGGGGCGTCGGAAATGGCCCGCCGCATCCGCGAAGTGCTGGCCCGCTGGGTGCAGCTTCCTGACAAGGAATTGCGGCACGAGCTGTTCGCGGTGCATCTGCCGAACCATGACGATGCCGCGATGCTGGGCCGGGCGCGCACCCTGTTTGCCAAAGTCATCGACGCGCCCGGCAATGGTCTCGCCATCCAGACGATCCACAGTTTCTGCCAGTCTCTGCTGGCGAGCTTTCCCGAAGAAGCCAGACTCGCACCCGGTTTTCGCGCGCTCGACGAACGCGAAATCGCCACCGTCCGCCGCGAGGTGCTCGGCGATCTGATCGAAGGCGCGGCTCGCACCGGCGATCTGCCCTTCCTCGCCCGGCTCGAAACCCTGTCGCTGGCGATCGGGGAGAAAGCGACCACCGAATATCTCTATCGCTGTGCCGCCGCGGCCGAGGCGCTCGACGCATTGCCGGGCGCCATCGCGCCATGGCTGCGCCGCAGTTTCGATCTGCCCGGCGGCGATCCCCAAAACTGGGCGCAGACGCAATGCGCCGACGATTGTATCGACTGCGCCGCGCTGCACGCCATCCTCGAGGCTAACCGGGCGTGGTCCACACCAACCGGGGACAAGCACGCCGACGCCATCGGCCTGTGGCTGGCAAGCGATGCCGAAGCCCGGGCGGCCAGGCTATCGAGCTGCCTCGAAACTATAATCACCCAAAAGGGGGAGATCAGGAGCGAGTATCGGCCGCCCAAAAAACTCGCCTATGTCGGCGATCTGGCGCAGCGCGTTGCCGACACGCTCGGCGCAATCTCTGCCACCGCCTTGCAAATGGCAGCGAGCGACCGGGTGGCCGATGCCCTCGAAGCCGGGCGCACCTTTGCCAGGGCCTTCGCGCTGCGCAAACGCCGCGAAGGGCTGGTCGATTTCGACGATCTGATCGCCCGCACCGTTCAATTGCTGGGGGACGAAGGCCGGTCGGCGTGGATACGCTTCAAGCTCGATGCGCGTATCGACCATATTCTCGTCGACGAAGCGCAGGATACCAATCAGCATCAGTGGGACATTATCGAGGCCCTGACCGAGGAATATTTTGCCGGTGAAGGCGCAAAGGGCGATGCCTTGCGGACCATGTTCGTGGTCGGCGATTTCAAACAGGCCATCTATGGATTTCAGGGCACCAGCCCGCTCAATTTCGCTCGCGCACGCCAGCATTTTGCCGTGCGCGGCGACTTTGCCGACCGTCGCTTTGCCGACATCGGCATCGACACCAATTTCCGCTCTTCGCCGCCGGTGTTGCGCGTCGTCGACGGCGTCATTGGCCGGCTCGGCCCGCGCGCGCTTGGCCTCGATGGTGCCGATGTCCGCCACAGTGCCCACGCCACTCAGGCCTTCGGACGGGTCACCCTCTGGCCGCTCGAGCCACAGAGCGTGGGCGACGATGGCGGCGATCAGGATGGTGAAACCGGGGAAGAAGGCTGGATCGACAGTGCCACACGCCGCGTCGCCGACAAGATCGGCCGCACCGTGCGCGCCTGGATCGAACACGGCATCGATGGCGAACCGGTCAAGGCATCCGATGTCATGGTGCTGGTCCGCAAACGCGGCGATATCGCCTCGCTGATCGTCAGCCGATTGCAGGGTCATGGCGTTGCGGTGGCGGGCGTCGACCGGCTCAGGCTGCAAACCCCGATTGCGGTGCAGGACCTGCTGGCCGCGGCGCGCTTTTCCCTGCAACCGCTCGACGATCTCAACCTCGCCTGTCTGCTCGTGTCGCCGCTGCTCGGCTGGAGTCATGACGAACTGATCGCGCATGGCTGGCGTCAGGATGAAAATGGCAAAAGCCCGCCTTTGTGGCCGCATCTGCGCGCCGCGGTGGATGCAGGCAGCCTCGATCCTGTGCGTATCGAACCGCTTTACGCCTTGCTGAAAATGGCGGGCTTCGTCACGCCCTACCGGTTTTTCGAAACGCTGTTGTCAGGCCCGTTGCAGGGCAGGGCGCGGCTGCTCGCCCGGCTGGGCAACGCCGCGCTTGATCCCGTTGAGGAACTGGTCAGCCAGGCGCTCGCATTCGAAACCCGCGAAGGGGCGTCGCTCCACCGTTTCCTGCAATGGTTCGACAGCGGCACGATCGACATCAAGCGCGAGATCGACACCGCCGCCGACGAGGTGCGGGTGATGACTGTGCATGGCGCAAAGGGATTGCAGGCAAAAATCGTCATCCTCGCCGACGCAGGCGGAGACCCGACGAAGCGCCGCAATACTGGCCTCGGCTGGGACGCAGGCGATGGCAAATTGCCGCTGATCGCGGTGCCAAAAGGCGAGCGCGCGCCCGCTCTTCAGGCCATGGCTGAAGCCGACGATGCCAGCGAGCTCGAGGAACATTGGCGGCTGCTTTATGTTGCGATGACGCGCGCGGAACGGATGCTGTTCGTCGCCGGCGCGCTGCCGGCGAGCGAAGAGATGCCCGATCTGTGCTGGTATGGCGCTATCGAACCGGTGCTGGCCGGCATCGGCGGCGAATGGCAGGCCAGCGGCGATCATTGGCAGCGCAGCCTGTCCTATACCGTCGCCGGGCGCGAACCGCGCGGTACCGAACCCGCAATGCCGCCCCCGCCCGATCCCGCCATTCCCGATTGGGCGCGCGCCGATGCTCCTGTCGAGCCGCGCCCGCTTCGCCCGCTTGCGCCATCCGCGGTGGGGGAGGAGGACGCACTGTCGGTGCCGCAAAGCCCGCCAGGCCCACCTGCCGCCATCGCAGCCCAGCGCGGCACGCTGATGCACAGCCTGTTCGAACGTCTGCCTGCCGTTGCGCCCGGCGCACGCCAGTCGGCTGGCGAGCGCTGGCTGGATCGCGCCGCGCCTGCGTTCGACCCTGCGGCGCGCGCCGCAATGCTCGACGAAGTCCTCGCCATACTCGCCGATCCCGCCCATGCCGCGCTGTTCGGCCCAGGCAGTCTCGCCGAAGTGCCGTTTTCCGCGCTGGTCGACGGGCGCGTCGTCGCGGGCAGTATCGACCGGCTGCTGGTCGAGGACAGGTCCGTTTCGGTGATCGATTTCAAAACCGGGCTGTCCGTCCCCGACCGCGCCGAGGATGTCGCGCCCGGTTATCTGCGCCAGATGGCGGCCTATGTCGCCGCACTGGGCGTGATTTTTCCGGATCACAGCATTGTTGCCGCGCTGCTGTTCACTGGCGGCCCGCGCCTCATCGAGCTTCCGCCCGCGCTGATCGCCGCGCACAAGCCCGACTTTGCGGACACCAAAGCGATCTTGGCCGCCGCGACTTGAGGGCGACGCTGCGCCCGCCTATCTACGATCCGACACCGTTTTTATTGGAGACTTCCCCATGGCAACCAAGGCGATCACTGACGCAAGCTTTCAGGCTGACGTCCTCGACAGCGACACACCGGTGCTCGTCGATTTCTGGGCCGAATGGTGCGGACCGTGCAAGATGATCGGGCCGGCTCTCGAGGAAATCAGCGACGAGCTTGGCGGCAAGGTCATCATCGCCAAACTCAATATCGACGACCACCCCGACACCCCCGGCAAACTCGGCGGACGCGGCATCCCGACGATGATGCTGTTCAAGAACGGGCAAAAGGTTGCGGAGAAGGTCGGTGCGGCACCGAAGAGCGCGCTCAAGGGCTGGCTCGAGAGCGAGCTTTAGCTCGAACCGTGGCCCCTGCTTTGAGCCGAGGCGGCGACCCATTATATGTCAGATGCATTTAGCCCCCGGGCCAGAGGCCAGGGCGACCTGCAAGCATTCATTGTCCCAAGGCAGCCCTGTGGCCGATGGTTTCGCTGAAGCGCAGCAGATAGCCGTCGGGGTCTGCGACCACAAATTGCCGGACTTCGATGCTATCGACAGCACGTCGATACCACCGGGTTTCGAGCGGGACGAATGGTACGATCCGGTGAGCAGCAAGGCGCTCATGCATCGACGTGACATTCGGAACCGCAATTTGCAGGTTGATACCACGACCACAGGGCGGCTCCAGCGGAGCCAGCAGCCATTGTCGGTCGACTGGCTGTTCGATCATCAGCTCGGCTTGACCTAGCGCCAGATAGGCGAAATGCTTCTCAATGCGCTGATATACAATGGCAAATTCTAATAGCTCGGTATAAAAGCGCAGGCTGGCGGAAATGTCGCTGACATAAAGTTCGGCAACCAGCGGCTGCATGTCAGCTCCGGTAATCCGCATTGATGCTGACATAGCCATGCGTCAGGTCGCAGGTCCATATGCTTGCCTGTCCGTCGCCCAGCCCCAGATCGACGGCGATGCGGATGTCGCGGCCCTTGAGATGCTCGGCGACCGGCGCTTCATCATAACCATCGACCGCGAGCCCGTCTCGCGCCACCCATTTGTCGCCGAACGCGATGCTGAGCTTGTCGCGGTCGGCGGGTTCGCCTGCCTTGCCGACGGCCATCACCACCCGCCCCCAATTGGCGTCTTCTCCCGCAATCGCGGTCTTGACCAGCGGCGAATTGCCGATCGACAGGCCGATCCGGCGGGCGCTCTCATCGCTGACCGCTCCGGTCACCCGGATTTCGATGAACTTCTGCGCGCCCTCGCCATCGCGCACCACCTGCTGCGCCAGATCGCGGCAAATCGCGTGGATCGCGGCGCTCAGCGCATCCGCTCCCGGATCGTCCATGCTCGTCATGACGGCATTGCCCGCCGCTCCAGTGGCAAAGGCCAGCAGCGTGTCGCTGGTCGAAGTATCGCCATCGACTGTGATGCAGTTGAACGTCGCACCATTGACAGCGCTCACCATATTTTGCAGCAGCGCAGGCGAAACCGCCGCGTCGGTGAATATATAGGCGAGCATGGTCGCCATATCGGGCGCGATCATGCCTGATCCCTTGGCGATCCCCACAACCTCGACCCGCCGCTCGCCGACTACCGCACTGGCAGTTGATCCCTTGGGGAATGTATCGGTAGTACAGATAGTTGCGGCCACTTTCTCCCATGAACAGGGAGCCGCAACAAACGCCGCGTCCAGTCCGGCCCGGGCGCGATCCTGCGGCAACGGCACGCCGATCACCCCTGTGGAGCACACGAACACCTCGCCGCGCTCGCACGCCAGATGGTCCGCCACCCGCTCCATGATAAGCTCCACTGCCTCCCGCCCGCGAAAGCCGGTAAACGCATTGCTGTTGCCCGCATTGACCACCAGCGCCCGGGCGGAGCCACGCGCTATACCCGCCCGGCACATGTCGACTTCGGTCGAACAACAGATATTGCGCGTCGTCACCCCCGCCACCGCCGTGCCCTCGGCCAGTTCGACATAGGTCAGATCGCAGCGGTCCCAGTCCTTGTAGCGCGCCCGCGCCACCCGCAGCGTCACCCCGCCGATCACGGGCAACGCAGGAAATTCAGCAGGAGCGAGCGGAGAGCGTTGCAACGGACTTGACCTCTCGTCACAGGCATCGAAGGATGCGCCGGCAGACTATGCTGCTGTTAGGTTTTGCCGGAGTATGATGCAATCATGATGGCGGGATGGCTGGCATTGGCCTTGACGGGCGCTCACGC
>JANNMK010000181.1:0-11945 GCA_031397785.1 Sphingomonas sp.
AGCCCCGAGACGCGGGCACCCATCCCGGAAAGCGCGACCGCGACATGGACGGCGCAGGTCGATTTGCCGGTGCCGCCCTTTTCATTGGCGAAGACGATAATATGGGGGCCCGAGACAGGAGGGCTGGGAATCGCGGCTGACATCGATAAAGCTGGCTTTCAAAGGCGAATGGTGCGGCGTTCCGGCACCATCCAGGTCCTAGTGAGAGGCCAGCCGCTAGTAAAGGAAACCGGCATTGCAAACTATCCGCACCATCGACGCGCTGCGCGGCGCGATTGCCGGGCTGAGGGCGGTGCATGACCATGCAGCCGCGCCGCGGATCGCCTTTGTCCCGACGATGGGCGCGCTGCATGACGGCCATCTGGCGCTGGTGCGAGAGGGCAAAAGGCAGGCCGACCATGTCGTCGCCTCGATTTTCGTGAACCCCAAGCAGTTCGGGCCCGATGAGGACCTCGATTCCTATCCGCGCACCGAGGCGCGTGATGCCGCACTGCTCGCCGCAGAGGGGGTGGCGTTGCTGTGGGCGCCCGATGTGGCGACCATGTATCCCGCAGGAGCGGCGACGATGGTCAGTGTCGGCAGGCTCGACAATATGTTGTGCGGCGCAGCGCGGCCCGGCCATTTCGACGGCGTAGCAACGGTCGTGGCTAAATTACTCAATCAGATCGGGGCCGATGCGGTGCTGTTCGGGGAAAAGGACTGGCAACAGCTCGCCATCGTTCGGCGAATGGCACACGATCTGGATTTCGCCATCGAGATAATCGGTGTGCCGACGGTTCGTGAACCAGACGGATTGGCGATGTCGTCGCGCAATGCCTATCTGACGCCACATCAGCGCGCCGCAGCGGCGGCCCTGCCCAGGGTATTGCACGACGTTGCAGCGCGACTGGCTCGGGGCGAACCGGTTGCCGACGCACTGGCGGCCGGGCGGACAGCGATCTTGACCGCAGGATTTGCCGACATCGACTATTTCGACCTGCGCGATGGCTCGACGTTGGCGGCGCTGAACGAACCGGGCGACGGCGGACGATTGTTCATCGCAGCGCGGATTGGCGCGACCCGGTTAATCGACAATATCGCACTGAGCTGAACGGCGCGGGTCTGGTTGCGCAAAGAAGCGGTTAATCGCGTTAACCATTTGTTGACTGTGAGACGCCAAATCTCCGTTTCGGAGCAAGATCGCTCCGAACCGGGGGATTCTTCCATGGGTATCAAATATTCGTCGGCTAGCGCGCTGTTCGACACCAACCTCGCCGCTGCGACACGCGGCAATCCGGATGCTTATTTCGAACTGGGCATGGCCTATTCGACCGGCACCGACGGGGTCGACGTCAACATGGTCGAAGCGCATAAATGGTTCAATCTCGCCGCGCTTGCCGGGGTGCGCGAAGGCGGTTTGCTGCGCGCCGAAATCGCATCCGAAATGGCACAGGGCGACATCGCCGAAGCACAGCGCCAGGCGCGTGCGTGGATTTCCGGACTCAACACCCAGCCCGTGCAGCGCAGCGCCGCTGCCTAGCCCGCTTTTTTGAAAGGCGTGCGCTGCGCCAGCCAGTCGCTTTCCTGCTGCGCACCGATGGTTTCACGGACCAGAAAATCGGCAATGGCGGCGCGAAAGCCGGGGTGCGGAATATAATGCGCCGACCAGGTCGGGACCGGTACATAGCCGCGCGCCAGCTTATGCGACCCTTGCGCTCCCGCTTCGACGCGCGTCAGGCCGTTTGCCAGCGCGAAATCGATCGCCTGATAATAGCATAGTTCGAAATGCAGCGACGGAATGTCGGCGAGGCAGCCCCAATAGCGCCCATAGAGCGCATCTGCGCCGATGAGATTCAGCGCGGCTGCGACCGGACGGCCGGTGGTGCGACAGGTTGCGACCACCAGCAGAATCTGATTCGCCATATGCTCCCCCAACAGGGCAAAGGCTTCCCGGGTCAGATAGGGCGTGCCCCATTTGCGCGCGCCGGTATCCTGATAACAGGCCCAAAGCAGGTCCCAATGCTCGGTGCGGATCGCATCGCCTGTCAGCGCCTCGATATCGGCAGCAGCATGAGCGGCGGCGCGTTCCTTGCGGATGTCCTTGCGCTTGCGCGACGAGAGAGCGGCGAGAAAACCATCGAAATCGCCATAACCCGCATCGAACCAGTGGAACTGGCTATCACGACGGATCAGCCAGCCTGCGGCTTGGAACAGGGCAAGCTGGTCCGGCGCGACGAACGTGGCGTGCGCGGAGGACAAGCCGTTGTTCTGCACCACCGCCTCCAGCGCGCCGATCAGCGCCATCGCGTCTGCATCGCTGCGGGCAAGCAGGCGACGGCCGGGCACAGGGGTGAACGGAACGGCGATCTGCAATTTTGGGTAATAATTGCCGCCACTGCGGGCCCACGCATCGGCCCAACCGTGGTCGAAAACATATTCGCCCTGGCTATGGCTTTTAAGGTAGGCGGGCGCGACGGCGGCAAGCGTACCGTCCGGCGCGTCGATCAGCACCGGGGCGGGTTGCCAACCAGTGCCGGGGCCAACGCTGCCCGACCGTTCGAGCAGGCTGAGGAAGGCATGCGAGAGAAACGGGTCGCAGGTCCCGGCGAGTGCGTCCCATTGCGCCGCTGGCACGGCTGCGACGCCGGATGCGATACGCGCGATGATCTGGTCACCATCAGGATCCGAATCGGCCATGCGTAAGGCTATGGGACCGCAGCTTTGCGGGTGCCAGCCCTCTATAGGGCGGTATCGTCAGGCCCGGACGGCGATCACGGCATCGACTTCGACCGCAGATCCGCGTGGCAGCGCAGGCACGCCGACAGCGGCGCGGGCGTGGCGCCCCGCCTCCCCGAAGGCGAGCAGCATCAGTTCCGACGCGCCGTTCGCCACTTCGGGCTGACGCGTAAAATCGGGCGTGCAGCACACGAATACGCCGAGTTTGACGACTTGTTCGACCCGGTCGAGATCGCCCAGCGCCGCCTTGATCTGGGCAAGCAGCATCAGCCCGCAGAGCCGCGCCGCATCCTGTCCCGCCTCGACATCAATATCCTCGCCAAGCCGCCCAGTGACGATGCTGCCGTCGCGGAATGAGACCTGTCCGGAGACGTGCAGCAGACTGCCCACCAAAACAGTCGGTACATAGGCTGCGATCGGCGCCGCGGCGGTGGGCAGGGAAAGCCCCGCTTTGGCCAGACGGGCTTCGACGCTCTGGGTCATGCTGTGGTGTCCTGTGCAATCTGAGGCGCGGGAAGTCCGCCAGACAATTTTTCCCGCAGCCACGGTTCGGCGCTGGCCCAATCGTCGATGCGGGCATGGGCCTGCCGACCGGGGGGTATCTTTGCGGCGATCAGCGGTTCGCCGACCATGTGCAGCCGCCAGACGTCGGGCGCATGGTCCGCCACCGACCCATGATGCTGCGGCAGATCGTCGATGAAGGCTGCAACCGATGGAGAAAATTCGTCGAGCAGGCGTCGTACCGGTTCGCCCTTGCCACCGTGACTTCCGATCACGCGATAGGGCATGCCGGCGTCGATCAATTGCACGGTGCGAGCGGCGGCATGGTCTGGCCCGACGTTGGTGAGGATAACGATGTCGGCAATTACCGAGAGGCGCGCCAGTGCAGCCACCGCACCGGCAATCGCAGTCTGCCGATGCATCTGATGGCGGAAAAAGCCGTCGAGCAAAGGCCAGACCTCTGTCGCCTGCAAGGGCGTGCCGCATGCCTTGCGTTTGAGTGCATTTGCAAAAGTTGCGTCTTCGAGCGCGAAAGCGATATCGTGATCATCCGAAAGCCATGCGCCGAACGGTACGACCATGTGCATCAAAACTTCGTCGCAATCGCTGATGATGAGCGGGCGGTTCATGCGGGTACCTTCATGCAAAATCCTGTCCGGTGTGGCGGGCGGCGGCGACGATGGCCTGAGGCGTACAATCGAGCGCGGCGGCGCAGGCGATCAGATCGGGCTCGTGATCACCAAGGAAACCGCCAACAGCGGCAAGAATCGCGGGCTCGGTAGCGCGCGACCGCAAATCATCGACGTCAAGCCCGGTCAGCGACAACAGCCGCGAAGCGCGGTCATCATCAGCGCATATCCAGGCCAGCGCGCCAAGTAGCAGGACATCGGGGTCAGGGGCTGGCCGCCGGGTCGCGGCAAAAGGGTCCATCGCGCGAAAATCCGCCATGCTGTTTGTTTCCGCCCCGCCCTTGGCCTAAGAGGCGGGCGCGAGCAAGCGCCAGACGCGTGGGCCGCAGGCGATGGCTATATGAAGGGGTCCAGGTCGGCATGAGCGGTGGCAAACGCGTTCTGGTGGTCGAGGACAATGAGCTCAACCTGCGTCTGTTCTGCGATTTGCTGGTCGCCCATGGCTATGTCGCGGAGCCGGTCAGCGACGGCCGCGACGTGATGGCCCGGGCTGCCGAAGTCCAGCCGCACCTCATCATCATGGATATCCAGCTGCCGCATGTCAGCGGGCTGGACCTTATCGTGGCGGTAAAATCCGACCCTCTGCTGGCCTCGACACCGATTATGGCGGTCACAGCCTATGCCGGACGCGATGACGAACAGCGGATTCGCGAAGCAGGGGCGGAGGCCTATGTCTCAAAACCGATTTCGGTGATCCGCTTTATCGAGACGGTCGAAGGACTGATCTAGCCGTTGGCGTCTACGCTGGGGAAGGCAAACAAGTGCCGCCAGCATTCACGATCAGGGCAGAGGGAGAAAATCCGTCAGCGTTCATGCCGGGCGAAAAATGCGTAACTGACGCGGCCTTCCAGCAGCGCCCGGTTATCGACACCGCCATTCGCCAGGGTGCGGTAAACCCTTACGCCCGACAATGCCGGGCCGGCCTTTACTTGATTTTCGCTTCCTTGAACTCAACATGCTTGCGCACAACAGGGTCATATTTGCTGAACGACAGCTTGTCGGTCTGGGTGCGCGGGTTCTTCTTGGTAACATAGAAAAAGCCGGTGTCGGCAGTGCTGACAAGCTTGATCTTGACGGTGGTCGGCTTTGCCATGACCCGAAATCCTTGAGTTGCTGAACTGTAAAGTGAAAAAGGGGCAGCCGCAAAGCCGCCCGCAAGTCGAGCGCCCTTGACGTTTGCCATCCTGATTGTCAAGCGATGCTTGGGGACAAGCGCCTGAAATCGGCGCAAAAGCGCACATCGTTATCATCACCTTAACCTGCCTAGGTCCAGCATCTAATTCTGCCGTTTTGCCGGAGTGCTGTCATGGCCATGACCGAAGCTCGTGCTACCCAGTTACGCGACGACCTGCACGGTCGGATCGCCGCGATTGCCGACAATCGGGGATCGATGAACCCGCGCCAGCTCGTCGAAAGCGTCGACTCCATTCGGATACTGGCGCAGGTGTGCGGATTTGGCGCGGTTGCCTGTATCGCAGGGCGGCTTGAGTCTGCGCTGGCCCGCGATATCGGCGGGACAACCTTGCTTTGCTATCTCGATGCGCTCGATGACGCAGTCAAACCCGATCCCGCGCGGGTGCATGGCGAGCAGGCACTGCTCGCTTCAGTAGCGCTGCGGCTCGGCTACGCCTAGGCGTGCGACGCACCCCGCAGTGAGAAAAAAGTTTATGGATGCCCTGATGATCTGCCTGATCGCCAGCGCCGTTTCGGCGTTCGGCGGCCGTTGGTTCATGCTGGCCCGCGCGGTTTCGGCAAAGCTGGATGGCACCGCCGGGCCGGTAGCGGCCGTAGCATCGGCATCGATTGCGGCGATTATCGCGGCGATACTGGGCGGGACGATCGCGGCACAATTGCGAGGGCCGGGAATGCTGCTGTTTCTGTCGCTGGCCCTGCTGTTCGCCGGTGCGCCAATGCTGTGGCCGACTAGGCCGACGAGTGCGCGCCTGCTGGGGTCGGTACATAGTCCGGCGTCGGCGTTCGTGCTGCTGATCGCGGCGCTGCTGTCAGACAGCGCACCGTTCATCATATTGGCCGCCGCCGCGTGGAGCGGCGAAGTTGCTCTGGCGATGATCGGCGGCGCGGGCGGTCTGATAGCCGCAGCCATCATTGCGGCTTTTCCGGCTGAACTCCCGCTTAGCAATGTGCTGATGCAGCGGGTAAGAGCGGTTGCAGCTACTCTAATATTTATGATTGGAGCGCTTACGGCGCTGGTTACTCTTGGCCTACTGTGATCGACCTGCTCGATAAGCGCCCGCAGAATTGTGCGTAGGTGTAACGAAACATATTGCGATATGCTGCGTTATCGCATGTGATTTTCCTCACCATGCAATTTGCTACCACATAAAAGGAGCGGTTTCGATGGCAACACCGGCCAAACTCAACACGCCGACCGATATCGACGGCAAAAACGCTAAAACCGTCGCCGATGCCCTGAATGGCATATTGGCGGACAGCTATGCGCTGTATTTCAAAACCAAGAATTTCCACTGGCATGTTTCCGGTCCGCATTTCCGCGATTATCACTTGATGCTTGACGATCAGGCGGCTCAGATATTGGCCACCACCGATGTCATTGCAGAACGGGTCCGCAAGACCGGCAACACCACATTGCGGTCGATTGGCGACATTGCCCGCCGCCAAACCATCAAGGATAATGACGCTGATTTCGTCGACGCAGACGCGATGATGAACGAATTGCGCGAGGATAATTTGAGTCTCATCGCAACATTGCGCGAAGCCAAGGATATCGTCGACGAGGCCAAGGATAATGCAACCAGCGGTATCCTCGATGATTGGACCGACCAAGCGGAAGAGCGCGCCTGGTTTCTGTTTGAAGCCAGCCGCAAGGCGTGACTTGGCAGCGATCGATCAGGCGGCGATAAGGGCTGATGCGCCGTTTCGCTGACCTGATTGACCGCCTGATCTATACGCCTGGGCGCAATGCCAAGCTGCGGCTGATCGGTGATTATCTGCGTTCGACGCCGGATCCTGATCGCGGCTGGGCACTGGCCGCGCTGACGGGTGACATCGACCTGCCCGCCGTAAAATCCGCAGCAATCAGAGCCATGATGGAGGATCGCACCGACCCGGTGCTGTTTCGGATGAGCCGTGACTATGTCGGCGATACCGCAGAGACGGTGGCACTATTGTGGCCCGAAATGGCGCATGAAACGGATGAGGTTACACCGTCCATCAGCGCAATTGTCGCGCGCCTGGCGGGGCTTAAGCGCGGAGAAGGCCCGGCAGTGCTGGCAGATTTGCTTGACACGATGGACACCGAAGCGCGCTACGCTCTGATCAAACTAGCCACCGGCGGTCTGAGGGTAGGCGTATCGGGACGGCTGGCGCGCACTGCGGTAGCCGCCGCTTTTGCCGTCGATGTCGAGACGATCGAGGAAGTCTGGCACGGATTGGCTCCGCCCTATGCCGAACTTTTTGCGTGGGCTGAGGGGCGTGCGCCGCTTCCCAGTCTCGCCAACCAGCCGGTGTTCCGCCCGTTCATGTTGGCTCATCCGCTCGACGATGGCACCGTCGATCTGGCCGACTATGCTGCGGAGTGGAAATGGGACGGTATCCGGGTGCAGCTGGTCCATGTCGGAGGAGAGACCCGGATATACAGCCGTGGTGGCGACGATATTACGGCGGCGTTCCCCGATGTCGCTGCAGCTTTTGCCAATGACGCAGTGATCGATGGCGAACTGCTGGTGCGCGGTACAGTGCAGGGTGGCGACGACGGTGGCGCGGCGAGTTTCAACGCCTTGCAGCAACGGCTGGGGCGCAAGGCAGTCTCTGCGGCGATGCTGCGTGATTTGCCTGCATTTGTCCGATTGTACGATGTGCTTGTGGTTGGAAACGAAGATCTGCGCAGCTTGCCGTGGACTGATCGGCGTGCCCGGCTGGAGGCTCTGTTGCCGAGCCTCGATCCCGACCGCTTCGACCTGTCGGCGCTGATCGAGGCCCGGGATTTTGATGCGTTGGGAGCGATCCGCGCCGCATCGCGCGATTCGGCGATCGAGGGCGTGATGCTGAAGCGCCGCGATTCGCCATATGTCGCGGGTAGACGGGCCGGTCTGTGGTATAAATGGAAACGCGATCCGCTGACCATCGATTGCGTGATGATGTACGCGCAGCGTGGCAGTGGCAAACGATCGTCTTTCTATTCGGATTATACATTCGGCTGCTGGAGCGGCGATCCGCAGGCCGACGGCGAATTATTGCCCGTGGGCAAGGCGTATTCCGGATTTACCGACGAAGAGTTGCGCTGGCTCGACAAATTTGTCCGGGACAACAGCTTGGCCCGGTTCGGTCCGGTGCGCGAAGTCACCAAAACGCTGGTGCTGGAAGTGGCATTTGATTCGGTGCATCTTTCGAAACGACATAAGTCAGGGCTGGCGATGCGGTTTCCGCGCATTGCCCGCATTCGCCGTGACAAGCCCGCGATCGAAGCCGACCATGTCGCAACATTGATGACGATGGTATCATGAGGCGGGGCGACGAAGTGCCTTGTTGTCGCGCGATGTGATTGCGGTCATGGTGACAAGGGCGGGTGCGCATTATTCCGTGCCAGCGTCCGAATGCGCGGGGCATTTCGCCCTGCGGTCACGCATCAGGGGAAAGACAGACATGATCAGCATTAAGTCCAGGTTGGTCATTGGCGTCGCGCTGCTCGCAATCGCGGCGCCGTCGTTCGCACAGAGCCGGTCGCGCACGTCATCGACACCCTCCATCACCTTTGGTCAGACCGTCGAGGGCGAGATCGCCCGCCCAAGCGGTGCATGCCCGGTGCAAGACCCGCGCATTAAAACCTATCGGTTCACAATCGACGAACCGACGCGAGTCGAAGTGACGATGCGTGCCGACGATTTCGATACGCTCGTCCAGATCGGTCAGATGGAAGGCTGTACCTATACCGAACTCGGCGCCAATGACGATGGGTCGGGCGAGGAAGACGGGCTGAACAGCCGCCTTATCGCCAATTTGCGCAACCCGGGCGCCTATGTGGTGCGCGCGACCTCCTATCAGGAAGAGGCGGTCGGAAAGTTTGACCTCACCCTCAATCGCCTGCCTGCCCCGCCAGAAGCCGCCGCACCTGTCGCCTTGACGTTGGGTCAGGCAGTCGAAGGAACCCTGAGCGCCGCCGATGCCATGATCGACGACGGCAGCGGCAATGATGCGGTTGTCGAATCGTCGAGGCCGTACCGATTCTATTCGCTGTCCGGCCGTGCTGGCGAGGAATATGAAATCACGATGAGCTCTGATGAATTCGACACGTTCGTTGAAATCGGCAGCATGACCCCGCTGGGCTATAGCGTAGCATCGAGCAACGATGACGGCGGCGGAGAGGACGATGGCCTGAACAGCCGGATGCGCGTCAAATTCCGTAGCGATGGGACAATGGTGATTCGCGCCAGTCCGCTCAACAACGACAGCGGCAGCTACAAACTGATGGCGGCGATTGCGCCAACCGAAACGGCAACCGAACAGTCGGATTGAATTGCCGTCCGCCAGAAAAAACGCGAGCCAATAGACAGGCCCGGTCAAGCAACCGACCGGGCCTGTTTTTTGTCATGTGGCCACAAGGCCGAACAATAAGGCCGATCAGCTGCCCGCTGCGAGGTTAACAGCCGAATATTTGCCGCGATCATCAACTTCGATGTCGAACTCGACACGGTCGCCTTCGTTGAGGCTGTGCATCCCGGCGCGTTCGAGGGCGCTGATGTGCACGAAGCAATCGGCACCACCATCGTCGCGTTTAATGAAGCCGAAGCCCTTCGAGCTGTTGAAAAATTTCACTTCGCCAGCCGCCCGTTCGCCTGTCAGCTGGCGGCGTGCACGCGCAGGTTTTTCGGCCGGAGCATCCGCCTGCAGCTGTTCGCCGACGATCTTGAGATCGGTGGCCGAAATCCGACCGTTGCGATCGACCAGCGTGAAAGCCAGTGTCTGCCCGGACGCAAGCCCGGTCAGTCCGGCCTGTTCGACCGCGCTGATATGAACGAATACGTCCTCGCCGCCGTCATCACGAGCGACAAAGCCGAAACCCTTGTCGCCATTGAAGAACTTGACTGCACCAGTGCCTTCACCGATGACTTGGGCAGGCATTTGCGGGCGTGGGCCGCGGTTAAAACCGCCGCCGCCACCACCACCGCCGAAACCGCCGCCACGATCGCCGCCGCCGCTATAGCCGCCGCCCGGACGTCCGCCAGCGTAACCGCCGCCGCTACGTTCGCCGCCGCCACCGGGAGCGCCGCCGCCACCGAAGCCGCCGCGATCGCCGAAGCCACCGCCACGCGGAGCGCCACCGCCGAAATCACCACCGCCGCCGAATCCACCACCGCGCGGGGCATCGCCGAAGCTGCTGCCACCGCCGCCGTAGAAATCCGTCTCGTCGCGCTTGCCGCGCCCACGCTTGCTGCCATTGCCACCGCCACCGCGGCGTTCACGATCAAAACTCATGCGCCAATCAACACTCGAATGTCCGTCCTGCCTGAACTGACCGCCCACCCCGAACGGACAGGAATAGCGCGCCACGAGTCACGGAAATAGCTTCCGAGCCCACCTTGTGCATACCGCAAAAGCGCCAATAGTCGAAGGAAAATTGAAAATGTAGCCGATAGCAAATATGCGAAGCCATTGAGGCGGGGCAGTCTATAGCCTAAGGCGTGCCGCGATGACCGTATATTTTCATGAAGAAGACCTGCCCGAAGGTGCACTCGGCCCAGGAGCCGTAGCTGTCGATACCGAAACGATGGGCTTGGTCCCCGGCCGCGACAGGCTGTGTCTTGTGCAGATCAGCGATGGCGGGCCAGACCAGCATCTCGTGCGATTCTCGCCAGGCAGCGATTTTGCAGCACCGGTCCTGAAATCGGTCCTTGCTGATCAAACGCGCGTGAAAATCTATCATTTCGGACGTTTCGACTTGGCCGCCATCGAACGCTATATGGGAATCGAGGCCGGTCCGGTGTTCTGCACCAAAATTGCATCTCGGCTGACGCGCACTTATACCGACCGCCACGGCCTGAAAGAGCTGGTCCGCGAAATTTTGGGCCAGGACCTTTCCAAGACTCAGCAGTCGAGTGACTGGGGTGCTCCCTGCATCAGCGATGCGCAGCGCGACTATGCCGCCAGCGATGTGCGTTACCTCCATGCGCTGAAGGTAGCGTTCGAGGACAAGCTGGCGCGCGAAGGGCGGACCGAAATGGCACGGGCTTGTTTCGATTTTCTCCCGATGCGCGCGCGACTCGACCTGGCCGGCTGGCCCGAAATCGACATTTTCGCGCACGGTTGATCTGGCATAATGTCGATCGAAGCCGAATTTGTGCGCTCGCGGCGCCGGACATGGGCCGCCAGCGGAGGGTCGCACGACCGGCTGGTCCGCCTGTTGCAAATGGGCCTGCCAGCTGCGGTTGGCGCGCTGGTTGCTATTCTTTTGTTCGCGCCATTCGGGCAGCGCAGCGAAATCGGCTTTCTGCTCGCTAAAGATGCGATCGAGATTAGCCCGCAGCGGCTGCGCGTCGATGCCGCACGTTACACCGGAAGCGACAGCGAAGGTCGGCCATTCACCCTCACCGCGGCCAATGCCATCCAGCGTAGCGCCGCTGACCCGATCGTTCGCCTGACCGACCTTTCGGCCGTGATCGTCATGGCCGAAGGCCCGGCGGCCATCGACGCTGAGGCGGGGCGATATGACCCGACCCGTGATACCTTGTCGGTCGATGGCATGCTGCGCTTCGTTGCTGCCGACGGCTATCGCCTCGACACCGGGGATGTCGCGGTCGACCTCAAGACCCGGCGCCTGTCGAGCCGACAGCGGGTAACCGGCACCCTGCCGATCGGGAATTTCAGCGCCGACCGGATTTCAGCGGACCTCGAGACACGCGTCGTCCGCCTCAGCGGTACCGCGCGGCTGCGCATAAACCAAGGAATCAGCCGATGACGATGAAGCGATCATGGACATTCTGGTCGACCGGAATCGGCGGATTTACCCTGACCGCAGCGCTGCTTGCGTTCTCCGGCACCATCGATCGGGCGGCGGCACAGGCG
>JANNMK010000207.1:0-3568 GCA_031397785.1 Sphingomonas sp.
GCCTTTTTCGCGGCCGCTGCTTGCGGTGCCATTGCCGTCCCGTTGAATGCATGGTGGACAGGCGGCGAACTGGACTATGCGCTCGCCGATTCCGGCGCGAAACTGCTGGTTTGCGATGGTGAACGTTATGAGCGTATCGCGCCCCACCTTGCTGGCCTCACCGCGATCGAAAGCGTCATCGTCACGCGCGGGTCGACTGGGCAGGGCGATTCCCTCGGCGCGATCATCGGTCCGCCACACGACTGGGCGGGTCTGCCCGATGCGCCGCTGCCTGCCGTTGCCATCGCTGCCGATGACGATGTAACCATTTTCTACACATCGGGCACCACCGGTCATCCAAAGGGCGCGCTGGGCACCCATCGCAACATGATGACCAATATTTTCTCCAGCGGTTATGTTGCCGCCCGCACCGTCCTGCGGCGCGGCGATCCGTTGCCTGAACCGGCACACAAATCCGTGCTGACCGTCGTGCCGCTATTTCATGTCACGGCCTGCAGCGCCGGGCTGATGGGTTTCCTCGCGGCCGGCGCGACCATGGTGCTGATGCGCAAATGGGAAACGGTGGCGGCGATGGACCTGATCCAGCGTGAGCGTATCAATTCCACCGGCGGCGTGCCGACTATCGCCTGGCAGATTATCGAACATCCTGACCGGGACAAATATGATCTCTCGAGCCTCGAAGCCATTTCCTATGGCGGTGCACCCTCGGCGCCCGAACTGGTCCGGCGTATCCAGAGCGACCTCAAGGCGATGCCCGGCAACGGCTGGGGCATGACCGAAACGATGGCAACGGTGACCAGCCACGCCGCAGAGGATTATCTCAACCGCCCGGACAGCTGCGGCCCGCCGCTGCCCGTCGCCGACCTCAGGATCATGGACGAAGACGGCGTTGCCGAACCCCCCATCGGCGAAGTCGGCGAACTCTGGGCGCGCGGGCCGATGGTGGTAAAGGGCTATTGGAACAAGCCCGAAGCCACCATGGCGACATTCGTCGATGGCTGGGTGCGCACCGGCGATCTTGCGCGCCTCGATGAGGAAGGCTTTTGCTTCATCGTCGATCGCGCCAAAGACATGATCATTCGCGGCGGGGAGAATATCTATTCGTCCGAGGTCGAAAATGTCCTTTACGATCATCCCGCTGTCACCGATGCGGCGCTGATCGGGATCGCGCACCGCACACTGGGCGAAGAACCCGCCGCCGTCGTTCACCTTGCGCCTGGCACGGCCGCGAGCGAGGCCGAACTTCAGGCGTGGGTGCGCGCCCGCCTCGCCGGTTTCAAGGTGCCGGTGCGCATTGTCTTTTGCACGGAAACATTGCCGCGCAACGCCAATGGCAAGATCGTCAAACGCGACCTCAAGGCGTTTTTCTAGCCATGGCGGGCGCGGTCGACCCGGCACCGTCGGCAGCGCGCGAAACGCGCCGCTTTCAGGAAAAAAAGGCGCTGATCCTCGATGCTGCATCGGCGCTGATCAATGAAAAGGGCGCAGCGGGCATGACGCTGGCGGCGGTGGCGGAAGCGGTGGGGCTGAACACCGCCAGCGTTACCTATTATTTCAAACGCCGGGACGATCTGGCGGTCGCCTGTTACCACCGCGCGCTCGAACGGATCGAGGCGATGGTCGAAACCGCTGCTGCCGAACCGACCCCCCGGCTTCGCGTCCGCGCTTATCTATCGCTCAACATCGCCTTGCTGCGCCAGGTGCGGGCAGGGGAAGCACGGCCGATTACCGTATTGTCCGACATCCGCACCATGGACGATCCGGTGCGGGTCGGCCTGTCGGACAGATATCGCGCGATCATGCGCGGCGTGCGTGGTTTCTGGGGTGCAGACGGCGATGCGGCGCACAAGGCATTGCTTGTCGCGCGCGCCCATATGCTGCTCGAAAATGCCTATTGGCTGCCGGTCTGGCTGGGCCGCTATGCCAGCCATGACTTCCCCCGGGTGCTCGACCGAATGGTCGAAATTTTCGACCATGGCCTGACGCCCGGTGCAGCGCCCGACAGCGCCTGGCCCTTGATCGACGGGGTGGCCGGGGAAGAGGGCAACGGGGTCGCTGCACAGCGCAAGTTTCTGCAGGCGGCTACCCGGCTGATCAATGAACGCGGCTATCGCGGCGCGTCGGTCGAACGGATCGCTTCCGAGCTTTCGGTGACCAAAGGCAGCTTCTACCATCATCTCGAGGCCAAGGACGATCTCGTCCTCGCCTGTTTTCGCCGCAGTTTCGAAACGGTGACCCAGGCGCAACGGCTGGCGGACGCGGCCGGCGGCGATCATCTCCATCGGCTGATGGCCTCGGTTGCAACACTGCTCGATGTACAGTTTTCGGAACGCGGGCCGTTGCTGCGCACCACTGCGCTGCAGGCGCTGCCGGTCGAATTTCGCGAAGGGGTGATCGACAGTTCGAACCGCATCGCCCGCCGTTTTGCTGGCACAATCATCGATGGCATCAGCGAAGGGTCGATCCGCGCGGTCGATCCGCTGATCGCCAGCCAGATGATGATGCCGATGCTCAACAGCGCCTATGAACTGCGCGGCTGGGCGACCGCGCTCGGGCCTGCGCAGGCGATCCGCCTCTACGCCTCGACCATCGCCAACGGGCTGTTCGATTAAAGCCCGACCAGGCCGCTCAGCACCGCCAACCCCAGAAATGCCAGAAACCCCATCGAATCGGTGATCATCGTCACGAACACCGATGATGCCACCGCCGGATCCTGGTCATAATGGTCGAGAGTCACCGGAATCATCACCCCTGCCAACCCGGCGATGACGATATTGGTCAGCATCGCCGCGGCGATCACCGCGCCAAGATGCCAGTCGCCCGACCATAATGTCACGCCGATCCCGGCAATCACCGCGATCGTCGCGCCGTTCATCACCGCGATTGTCAGCTCGCGGGCGATTGCGCGCCGTGTGTTCGACTGGGTCAACTGGTTGGTGGCGATGGCGCGCACCGTCACCGCCAGCGTCTGGGTTCCGGCATAGCCGCCCACGCCGGCAACGATCGGCATCAGGATGGCGAGCGCCACCATCTGTTCGATCGCTCCGCCGAAAAAGGCGATGACGGTCGACGCAACCAGCGCGGTGCCCAGATTGGCGATCAGCCAGCGGATGCGCCCGCGATAGCTTTCGCCCGCGCTTTCGTTGATGTCGCCTTCACCAGCGCCGGCCAGCCGCAGCACATCCTCGCCTGCTTCTTCCTGAATGATGTGGTCCAGGTCTTCGTCGGTAATCATGCCGACCCGTCGCCCGCCGGTGTCGGTTACCGCCGCTGAAATCAGCGCATATTTCTGGAAACGCAGTGCGACTTCTTCCTGATCCATATCGACAGGAATCAGCGTCTGCTGGCGTTGCATGACATCGGCGATGGCTATGGTGCGCGGGGTGCGCAATATCCACGACAACTGGCAATAACCGACCGGCCGGTGCAGCGGATCGACCACATAGACTTCCCAGAAATCGCTGGCGATGTCCGGATCGTCGCGCAACCGGTCGATGACATCGCCGACGGTGAAATGCTCGGGCACCGCAACCAAATCGCGCTGCATCAGCCGTCCGGCGGATTCTTC
>JANNMK010000229.1:0-3894 GCA_031397785.1 Sphingomonas sp.
GGTCCATGCCTTGCATCGGCGGTGGCGGCGTCTCGGCTGGCGCAACAGGCATGGCATGACCGGCATGCGCGCCATGCTGTTGCGCCGCGACCGGTGATGACAATGCGGCGATCGATAAACAAACCGCGCCTGCGATGATCGCGCCTCTCATGCGTCCGGCCCCATCACCGTGACGGTCTGCATCATGCCGCCGTGCATGTGATAGAGCAGGTGGCAGTGAAACGCCCAGTCGCCCGGTTCGTTGGCGGTCAGGTCGAACTGCGCGCTGGCACCGGGCTGAACCACCATCGTGTTCTTGCGTGGTTGCGCTGCCGCCGTCTGGCCGTTGACCATCTCGAAAAACATGCCGTGCAGATGAATGGGGTGCGCCATCATCGTATTGTTGATCAGCTTCACCCGCACCCGCTCATTATGGGCAAAGCGGATCGGCACGTCGTGAACCGACGAATACATCCGCCCGTCGAACGACCACATATAGCGTTCCATATTGCCGGTCAGATGCAGTTCGAGCAGGCGTGACGGCTCGCGGGTGTCCGCATTGGCGTCACGCGCCGCCAGCATCCGGTAATTGAGCACGCGGTGCTCGACATCGCGCAGGCCAATGCCGGGATCGCCCATTTTGTCGACCGGGGCCATCGACACCATGTCGATGCCGGGGCCGATCGCAACGTCGGGCGGCAACAGCGACGTGTCGCGCATGGCCATGCCGTCCATGCTCATCGGCGCGGCTTGCGGCGCGGCTTCCGGCGCACCATGGCCCATCGCGCCATGGCCCATCGCGCCATGATCCATCCCGGCCATTTGTCCACCGCCTCCGCCCCCGCTGCCATGGTCCATGCCCATGTCGGCCATGGTCAGCAGCGGCGGATCGCGCAGCGCGGGCACCGCTGCACGCAGCCCCGGGCTGCTCGCCAAGGTTGCCAGCGCCATCCCCGACCGATCGGTCGATTCGGCAATGATGCTATAGGCTTCCGCCGCGCGTGGCTCGACGATGACGTCATAGGTTTCGGCCGTGCCGATCTGGAATTCATCCACTTCGACCGGCCGGACCGCCTGACCGTCGGTTGCCACGACCGTCATGGCAAGGCCGGGGATCCGGATGTTGAAAAACGTCTGCGCCGATCCGTTGATGATCCGCAGCCTGATGCGCTCGCCGCGGCGGAACAGATATTCCAGCCCCTCGGCCGGACCGCGCCCGTTGGCAAGAAAGGTGTAAGTCGGCGCGCCGATATCGGCGATGTCGGTTGGCATCATCCGCATTTCGGCCCACATTCGCCGCTCCTCGCCCGACATCGGATAATCGTCGGTCCAGCTGTTCTGCTGGCGGTTGAAATATCCTTCCCCGGTACGCAGCCGGTTCATGATGAAATGCGGGTCGAGCGTGGTAAAATCGCTGACCAGCAGGATATAGTCGCGGTCGGCAGTGATCGGGTCGCCGCCGCGCGGCTCGATGATCATCGGCCCATAATGGCCCGATTGTTCCTGCAAGCCTGAATGGCTGTGATACCAGTAGGTGCCCGACTGGCGGATCGGGAATTCATAGCTGAACGTCTCGGCGGGGCGGATACCGGGAAAGCTGATGCCCGGCACGCCGTCATATTGGAACGGCAGCAACAGTCCATGCCAATGCACAGATGTATCGACGCCCAGCGTGTTGGTTACATTCAGCCGGACATTCTGCCCCTCGGTCAGGCGGATCAGCGGCCCCGGCACACTGCCGTTGACCGCAATCCCCGGACCGCGCCGCCCTTCGACGATGCGGTGGCCGCTGCCGACGACAAGGTCGATGACGTCGCCGCTGACTTCATCGAAACCGGCCGGGATCAGCCCGCCGCCGCTGCCGCGTGAATGCATGCTGTGGCCCTGTGCCCAGGCGGGCATGGCCAGCATCGTCGCGCCAAGGCCGATGCCGCTCAAAATGGATCGCCGGGAAAGTTGATCGTGCATGCGCTTGCCTATCCTTCCGACATCGGATACTATACCCCCCTACGGTATGCAAGAGCTATGGGAGCACAGCATGGCCAGGGATAAGAAGGCGATCCTCAACCGGCTGGGCCGGATCGAGGGGCAGGTGCGCGGCGTTGCCCAGATGGTCGTCGACGACCGCTATTGCATCGATATCCTGAACCAGGTGCAGGCAGTCAAGGCAGCATTGGCAAAGGCCGAAAGCGAAATCCTGAAGGATCACGCCGCCTGCTGCGTGTCCGAAGCGATTGCGTCCGGCGATGCCGCCGAACAGCGCATCAAATTCAGCGAACTCATCGACCTTTTCGAAAAAGTGAAACGATGACCGCGGCCTCGGCCTGAACCCGGCACCGGACCGTTCCCCCGGACCCGTCCAACCGCCAGTGCCGATCCGATGCATCCAGCGAAGGACCGCCATGACAGATACCGGCACCCATTCCGCGCACTTGCCCCGGCCAACCCAGGCGACGCGACCGTCAAAAACCCGGTTTGCGCAATGACCGTCGCACCGGCGATGACGGTGCGATCGAGAGCGCAGGCAGCACGCTCACCAAAGGCGACGACGGGAAACCGGGCGGCAGCCAAAGCCGCCGCCCGCTCCCCCAGGGTCCGGCCCTGGCTTGCCCTAGTGCTGCATCGATCCATGCTCATCGGCCGGGGCCGGGGCTGGGACAGCGCTACCGTCGGCATTACCGGCCTGCTGACGCATTCTGGCGCAGCACGGCATGGTGCACGGCTCAGCCGGCTCCTCCTTGCAACAGGCCATGCCGGCCTCGGCTCCGCCTGCCGGTGCGGCCATGGCACCATGGCCTTCATGCGGCGTCGCTGCGGCTCCATGATCGGCTGCTGCATGGGCCATTGGCGGTGCAGCGTCTGTCGCTGCGGCGGCTCCACTCTCTGCATGTCCGGAATGGCCCGGGCCCGTTTGCGCGGAAACCGGCGTGGCGACAGCCAGCGCCAGCACCAGTGATAAAGTGATTTTCATTCATTTTCTCCAGTTTCAAACGATCGACAGGGTCTGGAGAAGGCATCGTGGCGGCGGCGGGTCGAGACTTGTCTGGTGGGCGATCAGACGACGGCACGGAATTGCGATGGGCAGCTGCGCCACTGCGGCGACTGGCGCGGGCAATCTGCCGGGAACGCTGGCAATCGCGTGGCAGCGGACAGCGCAATCGGCCATCATGCCGGGCGCATCGCCAGCGTCATTATCCTGCATGTCCTCGGCGCAACTCGCCGACATGTCTGTCGGCGCACCGCCATGGGTCGTCCGTGCCATGGCAACCGCCATGCTCGACGGGCCGAGCATCAGCACCGCGGCGGCCAGCGCCAGGATCATGCGTCTGATGGTCGTCACCTGGCGCGTCACCCTACAAAATCTCCATGAAAAACGGCACCTTACTGCCACTTTGCCCACAAATGCCAGCCCCGTCCTGCTTTGCCCGATCGGTGCGCCCGTTCGCGCGGGCGCGGCGGCAAACCGGCCGGGCGATGCTCAGTTACGCCGGTAGCGAAAATACCACATTTTGTGTCTATTTTCAACCATCTATTTGACACCACTTGGTTTTTTGGTTGTTTTGCTGGGCCTGGAATTGCTCCAGCAATCACCGGGTAATCACCGAAATGGCTGTGCGAAATGTTCCGTAGAGGTGCCGAGCGAGAAGAGCCGTTGAAAGACGCCCCTCACGGTTGCGCGCCCTGGGTGTTCAATTCGGCCTCCAGCGCGGCAATGGCCTCAATCACCGCGTCAAACTCGGGTGGTTCGCCAAAGATCATCACGCTCATTGCGCGATAGTCTTGCCGCAGATCGTCCACCATCCCGCCATCGGGGCACAGGGCAAATGTTGGTGGTTGCGCCGATGCCAGATCATAATCGGGGCGATTGAAAAACATGCGGGCATGGGCGACGCAGTCTGCCCCGAGCGCAGCATC
>JANNMK010000023.1:0-15452 GCA_031397785.1 Sphingomonas sp.
TTACGCTCCGAACAACGCCGTGCTCGTCCTGGCAGGCGACATCGACGCCGCAACCGCGCGCCCGATGGTGGAACGCTGGTTCGGCGGATTCGCGCGCGGCCCCGAAGTTTCGCACCCTACGGTCGATGTGCCGACGCTCCCCGCACCGCTGGCCCGCGAAGTGACCGATCAGATCGCAACCACGCGCATCTATCGCATGTGGGCGGTGCCGGGCTGGGCAAGCGAAGACACCGCAGCGCTGCAGATCGCTGGCAGCGTATTGGGTGGATTGAGCTCCAGCCGGCTCGACAATGTTCTGGTGCGCGGTGAGCAAATCGCCGTCGGTGTCTCCGCTGGGGCGCAGGCGTTCGAGGATATGGGGATTTTCATCATTTCCGCCGACGTGAAACCGGGGGTGGATGCAGCCCTGGTCGCGCGTCGACTGGACGAAGTGACCGCCCAGTTCATGCAGGAAGGGCCAACCGCCGACGAAGTTCAGCGGGCGATCATGTCCGGATTGTCGGGGCAGATCGATGGCCTGGAGTCGGTCGGCGGCTTCGGAGGCAAGGCCACCGAGCTGGCGGAAGGGGAGCTTTATCAGGGCGATCCCGCTTATTATCGCACCCAGCTGCGCCGCTACACCACGGCGACGCCGCAGGTGGTGCGCGAAACCATGAACCGCTGGCTGTCGCGCCCGGTTTTCTCGCTGACCTTTCGGCCCGGCGTGCGCACCGACACGGGCGATGGCCGTGGCGGCGCAATCGATGGCGCAGCCAGCAGCATGAACGCGGCGACAGACGCGGCGTTTTCCGCTCAATATTATCGCGCCCCGCGCTCGGCCAACGAACGGGCAATGGGCGGCACGGGTCGAACAGCGGCCCGGCTGACCCAGCAGGCACAGCCAGCAATCCCGCCGGCCATCGATCCGCCTGCGCCGGCGATCCAGCCGCCCGCCTTGGGGCCGATCGGCGATCTGGATTTTCCGACGATAGAGCGCGCGACGCTGCGCAACGGCATCCCGGTATATTTCGCTCGCCGTAGCGCGGTGCCGACCATTCGTGCGACGATCAGCTTCGATGCCGGAGCTGCCGCCGATCCGCGCGACCGTCTCGGCACCCAGACCCTGTTGCTCGATCTGATGGACGAAGGGACGACAACGCTCAACTCAACCCAGCTGGCCGAAGCACAGGAGCGCCTCGGCGCGACCATATCGACAGGGTTCGATAGCGACCGGACCAATGTCTCGCTTTACGCGCTGTCGCCCAGCATGCGCGCATCATTCGCTTTGTTTGCCGATGTCGTGCGCAATCCCGCGTTGGCGGGCGAGGAAATGGAACGATTGCGTAGCCAGCAGCTCACCGGCATCGCTGCTGAACTTACCAACCCCAACGCGCTTGCTGCCCGCGCGACAAACCCTGCACTTTACGGTGCCGCGCATCCCTATGGTGCGGTAGCGGGCAGCGGCACGATATCGTCGGTCCGCGCCATTACCCGGACCGACCTGACCAATTTTTACGCCAATTGGGTGAGGCCGGACAATGCGGCGCTGTTCGTCGTCGGCGATACCGATCTTCGGACGCTGGTCAGGGAACTTAACCGGGCTTTCGGTGATTGGCGTGCTCCGGATGGCGCAAAAGGCACCAAGAATTTCGCCGTCTCGATCCCGGCACCGAATCCGCGCATCATATTGGTCAACCGTCCAGGTTCGCCGCAATCGGTGATTGTCGCGGCCCAGGTGCTTGATGCGCGCGGTCGGGACGATCTGACGGTCTTGCGTCAAGCCAATGATGTCCTTGGCGGCAACTTCCTGTCGCGGATCAACACCAATTTGCGCGAGACAAAGGGCTGGTCTTATGGGTCGCGGTCGGTTGTCGGTGCACAGGAGGAGAATATCCTGTTCCGCATCATCGCCCCGGTTCAGGCCGACAAGACTGCCGATGCCATTCGCGAAGTTCAGGCCGAGGTCGGCCGGTTCCTTGGCGCAGAAGGTGTCACGCCAGAAGAACTGGCGCGCACTGCCAATGAATCGGTGCGCGGCCTGCCGGGCGACTTTGAAACATCGGCGTCCGTCTTGGCAGGTATCCAGAATATCATCGAGCTCGGTCGCCCGGACAGTTTCTACGAAGATCTGGCAGCGACGTATCGGGCGATGACTGCGGAGCAAATGTCTGCGGCCGTCCGCGGTGCCGTCGATCCGGCAAAATTCACCTACATCGTTGTTGGCGATGCCACTATCGTGCGACCACAGCTTGACGCACTGGGCCTGGCTGTGGAAACGGTCGAACCCGCAACCCTCGGCGGTCAATGACCGACCGGATTCTTTGGTAGAGGAACAGAATAATGGCGCTCGATGGCAGCTATGATTGCATCACCAAATCGCCGATGGGCGACCAGAAATCGGTGTTCACCGTCCACACCGATGGCAGCAGCTTCACTGGCCAGAACGCCGGAATGATGGGCAGCCTCGACGTCGAGGATGGCGCTGTCGACGGGAACACGCTCAGCTGGAAAATGCAGATGAAGGTGCCGATGCCGATGACATTGACCTGCACCGCAACGGTCGATGGCGACACGCTGACCGGCACGATAAACGCCGGCGCATTCGGTTCGATGCCGATGACTGGCACGCGGAAATAATCACCGGCCTGTCGGCGTTCGCGCTGACCCGGACAGGATCGAACGCCGCCCCCGCAAAACGAGGGCGGCGTTGGTCGTTTCAAGCCGAACGCGCGGCGCGTCGGCGATTAATGATCGGCACATCTTGTCCCATCACGGACCAGCTTTGTTAACCGGCTGGCAACCATGAATTAGTCCGCACTAAAGCGCGGCCATGCGCATCCGTTACCTCCTTTCAGGCGTTATCGCACCAGGAAGGAACCATAGGGTGGCACGCAACGAGCCGGAAACGACGCCTCAATCGCGTGCCCACCCCGCGCCCCCTGCGACCCGGCCCGAAAACGCGCAAGCCTATGCCCGGTGGATATTGCGCCGTGTCGGCATCGCTCCGCTCTTGATCGCAGCCTTGGCGGTGTCGATTCCAATCCTCGATACGGCTATAGCGCGAACGACCGTGCCGCGCGTCACGGCGGCAGCAACGGCCAGCGCCCGCATCTTGAATTCCTCGGCGCGGATCGGCCCTGCCGGGCTGCTCGCGGGAACGGAGCGTTCCCCTGCCCCTATCGTTGTCCCGCGCACCCGTCGTTGCCCTGTCGCACGCGAGCCAGGGCCTGCTGCACCAGCTTGCCGGATGATCGTCTACGATCTCCCCTGATATCGGCGTTTGCCATTGCGCGGCGCGGTCATCGGCTTATCTTGCCAATAATGCCTCCCGCCATTTCCGCATCGCCGTCAACCGAGGCGGAGCCCGCCGCTTTTTCGACGCTGCTGCGTTTCGTGCCTTACCTATGGCCACGCGACAATATCGGGCAACGCTGGCGGATCGCCATTTCTGCCGCGCTAGTTCTCGCATCGAAGGCGGTCCAGCTGTCGATGGGCTTTGTCTACGCCGCAGCGATCAACCGCATGCAGCCGGGCATGGAACCGGCTGTCGCGCTCGCGATCGGCCTTGTGATGGCCTATGCTGGTGCACGTTTTGCTGCGGTCGTATTCGACAATTTGCGCAACACGGTGTTCGAACGCGTCGGGCAGGATGCAACGCGCCACCTTGCGGTATCGGTTTTTGCGCATCTCCATCGTCTGTCGCTGCGCTTTCACCTCTCGCGCCGTACCGGTGAGGTAACCAAGATTATCGAGCGCGGCACCAAGAGCATCGATATCATGCTCTATTTCCTGCTGTTCAATATCGCGCCGACGGTTATCGAGCTTGCCGCGGTGCTGATCATCTTCTCGCTTAAGTTCAGCGTCTGGCTGGCGCTAGCTACGGCAGTGATGGTAATTGCCTATCTCGCCTTCACGCGCACCATTACCGACTGGCGCAATGCGCTGCGGGCGGAGATGAACGATCTCGATACGCTGACCATCGGCCGATCGGTCGACAGCCTGCTGAATTACGAGACCGTCAAATATTTCGGCGCCGAAGAGCGTGAGATAGCCCGATATTCCGGCGCGGTGCGCAACTGGGCGGATGCGGCGGTCCGGTCCGAAAACAGCCTTGCATGGCTCAACATCGGCCAGTCGCTGATTACCAACATGATGATGGCCGGCGCGATGGGCTATACGGTATGGGGCTGGTCGCGCGGTCAGTTCTCGACCGGCGACGTGGTGCTGGTCAACACCCTTCTGGCGCAACTGTTTCGCCCGCTTGATATGCTTGGCATGGTGTATCGCACCATCCGCCAGGGATTGGTCGATATGGACGCGATGTTCCGGCTGACCGACATGCCCACTGAAATTGCCGATGCGCCCGATGCCAGACCGCTTGTGGTCAGCGGAGCCGAGGTCGAGTTCGACGATGTCCGCTTTTCCTACGATCCCGACCGGGAGATTCTCAAAGGTGTCAGTTTCCGGCTTCCTGCCGGCGGCACGCTGGCTATCGTCGGGCCGTCGGGTTCCGGCAAATCGACCATCGCTCGGCTGCTGTTCCGCTTTTTCGACGTGAATGCCGGCCGCATCCTGATCGACGGTCAGGACATCCGCACCGTCACCCAGTCCAGCCTCAGGGCAAATATCGGCATCGTTCCCCAGGACACCGTGCTGTTCAACGACAGCATCGGCTATAATATCGCTTATGGCCGCGAAGGTGCCAGCGATGATGCGATGCGCGCCGCCGCGCATGGGGCAGCCGTTGGCACATTCATCGAAAGCCTCCCGCTGGGCTATGCCAGCGAAGTCGGCGAACGCGGGCTGAAATTGTCGGGCGGCGAAAAACAGCGCGTCGCCATCGCCCGCACTCTGCTAAAAAATCCGCCCCTATTGATCCTCGACGAGGCGACCAGTGCGCTCGACAGCCGCACCGAGGAGGAGATCCTCGCCACCCTTGATGCGATCGCCGAAACCCGCAGCACGATTACCATCGCCCACCGCCTCTCGACCATCGCCCACGCCGACCAGATATTGGTCCTTGAGGCAGGCGAAGTCGTCGAAATCGGCCGCCATGAAGATCTGTTGGCGAAAGGCGGGCTCTACGCGCAAATGTGGGCGCGCCAGGCGGTCGAGCAGGAAGTGGTGGTGGCGTGACACCGGTGTTCGCGGACATCGACCTGATGATGCGCGGCGGGGCCCTGTCCTTGCTGGCGGTCTGGACCTGGCTGTTGATACGCGATCAATGGTCGGCGTTGTCGGCCCGGCTAGCGGTGCTGATGAACCTGACCATCGCCTGTTATGTCATCGTCACCGCCGATTGGTCGGGACTGGCCGCCGGGTCCTGGTCGGCGCTGCCGCTCGCGCTTGGGGCGGGAGCCGCCCCGGGCTGCTTCTGGCTGTTTGCCAAGGCATGGTTCGGCGATCAGCATCGTCTGCGCCGCATTGATCTGTTGCTGGTGGCTCTGTCGGTCGCCAACGTCGCGCTCTTGCAACTGACATTCGATGCAAAGCCGCCGGTATTCCTGCTTTCGGTTCTGCTGTTCCGGGTCGGCATGTTCGGATTTGCTGCTGCGGCGCTCTATGCGGCATGGCGCGGGCGTGATGGCGACCTCGTTGAAACCAGGCGCCGGCTGCGCCTGCGCTTCGTCATCATCGTCGGTGTTTATGTTATCCTTATCAACATCGCCGAAATGCTGGTTCGCAACGGTTTTGCACCGCCATTGCTTGACGCGATCGTCGAAACCGGCATTCTCTTGATCGCCATCGGCTTTTGCTCGGTGATGTTCGGCCATCGACAGGCGGAACTGTTCGCGGGCCGCGAACCACAATCGCTGCCTCAGGTCACGGCGGCGCAAGGCCACCCGGTGACGGACGATCCGCTGGCGGTGCGGCTGATGGCCTATATGGCCGAGGCAAAACCGCATCGCGATGACCAACTGACCATCGCCGCGCTCGCCGGGCAATTGGGCGAACAGGAATATCGTTTGCGTCGGCTTATCAACGGGCAGCTTGGCCATCGCAATTTTTCGTCCTTCCTCAACAGCTTTCGCCTTGCCGAGGTAAAAGGCGCATTGGCCGATGTGACGCAGGCACAGGTACCGATCCTCACCATCGCGCTCGACGCGGGCTTCGGCTCGCTCGGGCCGTTCAACCGCGCCTTTCGCGAAGCCGAAGGGGTGACACCCAGTGCATTCCGGATCCGCCGACTGGTCGATTCCGGAATCGACTAGCCGGTTTTCGAAACTGCGGAGCATCTTTCAGCCGCGCAGGCGAATGCATCGTCATCGCCCACCGGGCCGCCCGCCCGCTACAAGGATGACCGCTCATGATTGCTTCCCTGCTGACTGCCATTGCGGCATTTCCACCGATTGCCATATTGATCGAACGCGGCCCGACCATCTTTGTGTTCGATTTCGGGCGCTACGTCATCGCCGCCGCAGCGATGAGCGTGACAGTGTGGATCATGCTGCGCACCAGGCTGGCATCCCGCCGCCTGCAGGCACGAGACGCGACATTTTCCGATCGCAGGCGGGAACTCCTGCTCTCGCTACAGTCTGCGCTCGTCTATCTTGTTGGTGCCTGTCTGCTCATCTGGGGGATGCAGCATGGCATTTTCTACATGCCTGTCGAAAGCTACGGGCTGGGTATCGACCTTGCCATATTGGCGCTCCTCCTGCTGCTGCATGACACCTATTTCTACTGGACGCACCGAGCGATGCATCATCCGCGCCTTTTCCGCTTCTTCCATCGGGCGCACCACCGTTCGGTCACGCCCACACCATGGGCGGCCTACAGCTTCGCCATGCCTGAGGCGGTGGTGATGTTTCTATGGGTGCCGCTCTGGGCCTTTTTCATCGCTGCGCCGGGCTGGGTCTGGTTCGTCTGGCTCAACCTCCAGATCGTCCGCAATGTCATGGGCCATGCCGGCATCGAAGTGCATCCCGGCTGGTGGCTCGCCAGTCCGCTGACCCGCTGGATTTCGACGACCACCCATCATGATCTACACCATTCCGGCGGATTTCGTACCAACTACGGCTTCTACTTTACCTGGTGGGACCGGATGATGGGAACCGAACATCCGCGCTATGCCGAAACATTCGCCCGCGTCACCGCTGCGCCGCCCGCCGGTCTGGCGCACTCGTCCCCTGTGCCGGTTGCGTAGATCGGCAGGGTCTGCCTGCGCCTGGTCGGGAATCGACCGGGGCAGGCTTTTTTGCCATGGCACTGTCGCGCCTTGGCTTCTATCAGCGGCCATGCTTCGCGACACAATCAGCGCCGGTTTTGCCGATCCTGCCGCCGCCCCCACCCCTGACGAGCTGCTCCGCCGCCTGTTCGGCTTCTCCGCATTCAGGGGCATGCAACGACGGGTCATCGACCGGGTCATGGCCGGGCAGAACACACTGGCGGTGATGCCGACGGGGGCAGGCAAATCGCTCACCTATCAGCTGCCCGCCGTGCTGCTGCCCGGCACCACTATCGTCGTGTCCCCCTTGATTGCGCTGATGCACGATCAGCTGCGCGCCGCCGAGGCTGTCGGCATCCGCGCGGCGACATTGACCAGCGCCGATAGCAACCGCGCCGAAACCATTCAGCGCTTGCTGGAGGGAGAGCTCGACCTGCTCTATGTCGCGCCGGAACGCGCCTCCCAGAGCGGCTTTCTCGATCTCTTGCGTCAGGTGCCGATTGCACTGTTCGCCATCGACGAGGCGCATTGCGTGTCCGAATGGGGGCATGACTTCCGCCCCGATTACCGCCTGCTGCGCCCGCTGCTCGATGCGTTCGGCGACACCCCCCGGCTAGCGCTCACCGCAACCGCGGACGCACACACCCGCGCCGACATCCTCGCCCAGCTCGGCATCGGCGAAGATGGCCTGATCGTCGCCGGGTTCGACCGGCCCAATATCCGCTATGCCATCCATCCCCGCCAAAGCCTGAAAACCCAGGTCGTCGATTGCGTATCCGCGCTTGCCGGGGCTGGCATCGTCTATGCGCAGACCCGCGACGGAACCGAAAGCATCGCCGCCGCCATCGCTGCGACCGGCCGCCCGGCGCGAATCTATCATGCCGGGCTGTCGCCGGAGATGCGTGCCGCCAACCAGTCGGCATTCGTCGCGTCGGAGGATATGGTGATGGTCGCAACCATCGCCTTTGGCATGGGCATCGACAAACCCGACGTGCGCTTCGTGATCCATGCCGGCCTGCCGAAATCGATCGAGGCCTATTATCAGGAGACCGGGCGCGCCGGTCGCGATGGCGATCCGTCGCAGGCGCATCTGTTCTGGGGCGCGGCGGATTTTTCGAAGGCCCGCCAACGCCTGTCCGAAGTGCCCGAGGACCGGCGCGCCGGTGACCGCACCCGGCTTAACGCGCTCGCCGCGCTGGTCGAGGCACCGACCTGTCGGCGGGCGATCCTGCTCCGTCATTTCGGGGAGAGCCCGCCGCCGACGTGCGGCAATTGCGACAATTGCCTGTCCGCGCCGGAGCAGGTCGATGCGAGCACGCTCGCGCAAAAGCTGCTCTCAGCGGTCTATCGCACCGGACAGAGCTTTGGCCTGGCGCACATCATGGCGGTGCTCAGCGGCGAAAGTAACGAGCGGGTCACCGCGCGTGGCCATGACCGGTTGTCGGTCTATAATATCGTCGGTGATGGCGAGGCGGAGCTGCTGCGCCCGCTGGCCCGTACGCTGCTGGCGACCGGCGCGCTCGAGGAGACCGAGCATGGCGGGCTGATGCTCGGCGATGCGGCGCGCACCATCCTCAAAGGCGAACAGACGGTGATGATGGTCATCCCACCCAAGCGCGAAAAGCGGCAGCGCGGTGCACGGGGCGCGGCGCGCGGTGCGGGCGCATCGCCCAATCCGGTGGGCGATCCGCTGTTCGATGCGTTGCGCGCGCGTCGGCGTGAGCTTGCGGCAGACGCCAATCTGCCGCCCTATGTGATATTTCACGACAGCGTGTTGCGCGACATGGCCGGGTTCAGGCCGCAGAGCTTGTCGGCGATGGGCGAATTGCCCGGCATCGGCGCGCGCAAGCTGGAGGCATGGGGCGATGAATTTCTCGCCGTCATACGACGCTTCTAGCCGCGCACCCGGTTCCAACCGATCCGCGCCACATGTTTTGCGAGCTTCGGTGTGGCGGCGATCACAGCCGGCGGATGCGCCATCGCGGCCTGTCTCAACAATCCGGTCCTCAGCCGCCGCCGGTCATCGAAAACCAGCCGCAGCAAGGCTTTCGCCGTCAGCCGGGGATCGTCGGTCAGCGCCAGTTCGCGCGTCACCAGTCCCGCCACCATGTCCTTGATCGCTGCGCTGCGCCGGTCGCTCAGGCTCCCCTGATGCCGCCGGTACAGGTAAAGATCGCGCATCACCGGGCGCAGTGTGAACTGCCGCGCGGCGCGCAACCAGAAATCATAATCCTCGGCCCCGAACAGCGCCTCGTCATAGCCGCCCAGCGCCTCGGTCACCTGCGCGCGATAAAGAAAGGCGGCGCCGACGGGATTGCCGAACCAGCGCTGGTCGGCTGACCTCGCATCGACCGACCGGATTGCCACTCCGGCCTCGTCGATCACCGTATAGCCGCCATAGACGATGTCGGCATCGGGGTGAGCATCGAGTTCGCCGACCAGCACCGCCAGCATCTCGGGCCGCATCAGATTATCGTGACTGGTCCAGCCATGATATGCTCCGCATGCCGCATCGAACCCCCGGTTGAGCGTGGCAGGCAGGCCGATGTTGCTGGCGTTGGTCAGGTGGCGGATACGCGGATCGGCGGCTGCGTGGCGCGCCATTATCCCCGCCGTGCCGTCGCCTGATCCGTCGTCCACACAGATGAGTTCGAAATCGTCGAAACTCTGATTGCGCACCGAACCGAGTGCGGCATCGAGGTAGCGCGCACCGTTATAAACCGGCATCACGATGGTGACGCGCGGTGCACGATGGCAGGCGGCATGGTCGGCTGAGGCGGGGGCTTCGTCCATCGCCCGTCAGCTAAGCCAGGCTTTGCCGCGCCGTGACAAGCGGATTTACCATCGCGCGTGCGACCGGTCTGTCATGCACGCCAATGAAAAACGGTTGCAAATCGGTCCCGTACAGGATTGGACGGGCGCATCATGTTCAAAACCCTCGACAGCCAGTTTTTCGCCGCGCCCCAGATCGGCGTCGCCGATGTCGCAGATGCGGCGGCGCAGGGCATCCGCCTGATCGTCAACAACCGGCCCGATGGCGAAGAACCCGGCGCGCCGCAGGGAGCCCAGATCGCTGCTGCGGCCCGTGCAGCAGGCCTCGTCTATGTGGCGATCCCGGTATCCCACGCAGGGTTCAGCCATGCCCAGATCGATGCGCTCGCTGCGGCCATGGCGACTGCCGATGGCCCGACCCTGGCCTACTGCCGCTCCGGCACCCGCTCGACCCATTTGTGGGCGCTCACCCGTGCCCGCGCCGGGGATTCGCCGGATGACCTGTCTGCCAGGGCGGCCCGGGCAGGCTATGACCTCTCCGCCCTGCGCCCCATGCTCGATGCACTGGCGGGTGGTGCGCGCTGATGGCACCGCTGGATACCTGGCTGGTCGCGCTCGCGCCGCTCGTCATCTCGCTGGCTGCCGTGTTGCTCATGGCGCGCGCTGCTCGCTGGTTTGATCTGGGCAGCAAGTATCAACCCATTCGCGATGACGCCCACGCCATCGCTCTTGCCGAAGCTGCGGAATGCGGCTTCGATGGCATCGCCGCCGATGTCGATGCTGCCGGTTATGGCGCGATCGTGCGCAATGCATCGGGCGCGATGATGCTGGTCCGCGCCCATGGCAATCGCCACGCCGCCCGCCGCATCGATGCGCGTTTTACCGCCCGGCTCGACCGCAACCGGCTAATGCTGGCCAGCGGGGAACGCGGCTTTGGTCCCGTCGAACTGGATTTCGGTGCGCGCGCCGCCGTCATCGCCAGCCGATTGAGGACCGTGCTGTGACCGCCGAGCTGCCCAGCCCCGTCGATCTCGCCATCCCGGCGTTCGTCATCCTGATTCTTGCCGAAATGTGGGTTGCCCGCCGCCGCGACCGCAGTCGCTACGAACCGCGCGATACGCTGACCTCGTTGATGCTCGGTTTCGGCAGCACGATATCCGGCTTGCTCACCGGCGGGCTGTTTCTGGCCCTGGCGCTGTGGGTTTACCAGTATCGCCTGTTCGACATCGGCTATGTCTGGTGGGCGTTTGTGCTCGCCTTTGTGATCGACGATTTTGCCTATTATTGGATCCACCGCGCCGGGCACCGCATACGCTGGGCATGGGCGGCGCACGTCATCCATCACAGCAGCCAGCATTATAATCTGTCGACCGCCCTCAGACAGACTTGGACCGGGTTCTTCGGGCTTACCTTTCTTATCAAATTGCCGCTGTTCCTGATCGGATTTCCGCCGGCAATGATCGCTTTTGTCGGCGGCCTGAACCTTGTCTATCAATTCTGGATTCATACCGAAACGATCGGCCGGATGCCGCGCTGGGTGGAATCGGTGTTCAACACCCCGTCGCACCACCGTGTCCACCACGGCACTAACCCGCGTTATCTCGATGCCAATTATGGCGGGGTTCTGATCGTCTGGGACAGGCTGTTCGGCACTTTTACCGCAGAAGTCGATGCCGAACCGGTGCGCTACGGCCTGGTCAGACAGCTGGGCAGTTTCAACATCCTGTGGGCCGCCAGCCACGAATGGATCGCTATCGCGCGCGACGTCTGCCATGCCCCGTGGCGTCACAAGCTCGGTTACATGGTCAAGCCGCCGGGCTGGAGCCATGACAACAGCCGCGACACCAGCGATGCTATCAAGGCACGCTGGCTGGCGCTGCAGGATGGTCGCGCAAAGTCGCCAAGCCGCCAGGAGCAAAGCTGAGGCGGCCAACCCCTGCGCGCATCCGCTGATCGCCTCGATTACCGGTTCATGACCGGGTATTTCCCGGCCGCTTGGCGACTGGGCGCAAACCCATTCTGTGCTTGCACGACCCCCCGCTAACATTCATGTAAGTGTATGAGACCGCCACAGGCGGCGCATGGGAGAGCGCGGGATGGACAGCTTCGATATCATCGTCATCGGCGGCGGATCGGCGGGGAGCGCGGTAGCGGGCCGCCTGTCCGAAGACCCCAAACTCAGCGTCTGCCTGCTCGAAGCTGGCGGCGCGAACAAGGACTTCATGATCACGACGCCTGGAATGATGCCGTTCATTCCGGACCGTTCCAACTATCGCTATGACACAGTGCCGCAGCCCGGGCTGAATGGGCGCATCGGCTATCAGCCGCGCGGACGCGGGCTCGGCGGCTCCTCGGCGATCAATGCGATGGTCTATATTCGCGGCCACCGGTTCGATTACGACCAATGGGCACAGCTCGGCTCGACAGGCTGGAGCTATGACGAATGCCTGCCCTATTTCAAACGCGCCGAAGGCAATGAACGCGGCGGCGATGACTTTCACGGCGGCGACGGGCCGCTCAATGTCATGGATCAGCGGTGGCCCAATCCGGGCAGCCGCGCCTTTGTCGAAAGCGCAGCGGCACTGCAACTGCCGCGCAACGAAGATTTTAACGGCGCGACGCAGGACGGTTTCGGCCTTTATCAGGTGACGCAAAAGGCGGGCGAACGCTGGTCTGCAGCACGTGCCTATGTCGATCCGGCACGCAGCCGTGCCAATTTCACGGTCCGAACTGGCGCGCTTGTCGAAAAACTGTTGATCGAGGATGGCCGCGTCACTGGAGTCGTTCTGCGAAAAGGGCGCGAAACGGAAGTGATCCGCGCACGCGCAGGCGTCGTCCTGTCGGCCGGCGCGTTCAACAGCCCTCAGATCATGATGCTGTCGGGCCTCGGCCCTGCGGCGCATCTTGCCGAAGTCGGGATCGATGTCATCCGCGATTCCCCCGCCGTCGGCGCCGATCTGCAGGATCATATCGATTATGTCGCCAGCTATGAGACGAAATCGACCGAGCTGATCGGCGATTCGCTGGGCGGCACTTTCCGCATGGCAATGGCGATCCTCGAACATCGTTTCCGGCGCACCGGCATCATGACCACGCCGTTCGCGGAGGCCGGCGGTTTCTGGCGCGCCAGTCCCCAATCGCCCGCTCCCGATGTCCAGTTTCATTTTGTGCCCGGCATGCTGGAGGATCACGGGCGAACCAAGGTCAAGGGGCATGGTTATAGCTGCCATGTCTGCGTGCTGCGCCCAGAAAGTCGCGGCACCGTCCGCCTCGGTTCACCCGATGCCGCTGCCGCTCCGGTGATCGATCCGGCGTTTCTTAGCGACGAGCGCGACATGGCGGTGATGCGCAGCGGGGCACGGATGCTGCACCGCATCCTCACCACCCCACCGCTGTCGGATTATCAGGCAACCAAACGCCGCCCGCTCGATCTTGATAATGATGCGCAGCTCGATGAGGAAATCCGCAACCGTTCGGACACCGTCTATCATCCGGTCGGCACCTGCCGGATGGGCAGCGACGCCGCATCGGTAGTCGACCCGACATTGAAGGCGCGCGGGATCGACGGGCTGTGGATCGCCGACGCCAGCATCATGCCCCGGCTGGTCAGCGGCAATACCAACGCGCCCAGTATCATGATCGGCGAACGCGCAGCGGACTTCGTGCGGGCATCGCTGGCGGCCTGACCCAGATGCTGGCCCGCATCGCGACAATAGTTGCGCGATGGGGCCGCTCGATGGGAACAGCCACCGGCATGCTGTGGCTGGCTGCTCGCGATCCGCGTGTGGCGCGTTTGCCGCGGCTCGTAGCTGCAGCCACCGTCGCTTATGCGCTCAGTCCGATTGACCTGATCCCGGATGTCATTCCCGTGCTCGGGCTGCTCGACGATGCTGTGTTGATACCCGCCGGACTATGGCTGGCGCTGCGGCTCATCCCCGGATCGCTGCGTGACGAGTTATGGCAGGAATCGCTAAGGCTCGGACCACTTCGACCAAGCGTGGCCGCCAGCATGACGATCATCGCAATCTGGATCGGCACAGCCATCGCCACAGGATTTTGGCTTTCGACGATCTAGTCGAAGCACAGTCGGTCACGCTGCAAAAAAAACGGGTCGGAGGCGTTTACCGCACTCCGACCCAGCCTTCCGGGCTCTCCCCTCCCGAAACTCGTGACAATCTTATGACTCTGATTCGCTGATTAGGAAAGCGGAAAATGCCTTTTCTGGCAGCAGCGCTGCCACTTTTTTCGGCAGTGGCGCAGAATCGCTTGGCGGGGTGGTTTCGCACCCCGCCAACCGGGCAATCAGAAGGTCTTGCGAACCGTCAGGCCAATGGTGCGCGGTGCGTTGGTAGAGAAGGCGAGCCGTGCCCGGCCGCCGCGTTCCCGGTCGAACGCGAGTTGGGTATTTTCGTCGAACAGGTTGCTGACATAGGCGGTGACCGACAGGCCATTGTCCCATTCGACCCCGGCGCTAAGGCCCACTAATTGATAGCTGTCGAGTTCGAGATCGACGATGGTCGGCACGGTTCCAGTCGCGCCGCCGAATGCGAGGCCCGAGGTGAAGCTGCGCGTATTGCCTTCCTGATCGCTGGCTTGGGTAAAGCGGGTGCCGACATGTTGCACCGACCCACGGATGAAGCCATCAGTCCCCTCCGCCAGCGGAAAACTATAGTCCGCGCTCGCCGCCAGCGTGAATTCAGGCGTCGAGGGCAGGCGGTTGCCATCGCGGAAGCCCGCGATCACGACGCCTGCGGTGGTGGTCACCGACGAGTCAAAGCGCGCCTCGAGCACCGAACCCGACAGCGCCAAATTGAGGCCGTCGGTCGGTTCAACGCTGAGTTCGAATTCGAGGCCAGCGGTATGCGCGCTTGGCACGTTGAACACGACACGTGATGAACAACTGCCGGCATCGGCGGTCATCTGCAGATTGGTGATGTCGGTGTAGAAAGCGGCGGCGTTGAAGGTAAAGCCGCCGCCCTGTGCCTTGACCCCGACTTCATAATTCCACAGCGATTCGTCCTCGTAACTGGGGCGATTACCGAAGGTGAGCGCATCAACGCCAGTTGCCCCGCCCGAGCACAGCGGGATGTTGAGCGGATCATTGACCCCGCCGAGCCGGAAGCCTTTCGATGCCTGGGCATTGACGGTCACGTCGTCGCTCGCCTTCCAGCTGACCAGCAAGCGCGGGGTGAAGCCGTTTGACGATGTCGTGTCGGTATTATTGTCACCATTGGCGAACAGCCCGCCCGAGATGAACTGCCGGGTTTCGCTAAAGTCATAATAGCGCCCGCCAGCGGTCAGCGTGACGACCTCGGCAAAGGTGTAGCTGGCCTCCCCGAAGATCGCGAACTGTTCGATGTCATAGGGGATGTCGGCATTATAGGGCGATTGCAGCGCGAAGCCGTTGGCCACCGCCGCCGCCGTGCCCGCGCCGAAGCGCGCGTCGGTAAAAGCGTCATACCCCGGCGTCGGCAGGCGCTGGGCATAGACGCGATCGACCTTGGCATAAAAGGCGCCGACCAGCCACTGGAACGCG
>JANNMK010000300.1:0-1993 GCA_031397785.1 Sphingomonas sp.
GAGGTCGATGAGGCCGAGATAGTCGCGGCCCTGGTTGGACATGCGCACGACGATTTTGCTGCCATCCGGCGATAGGCGCGGCTGCTGCATAAACGGGCGTTTGGCGAACCATTCGGTTGGGACGCGCGCCACGCCGGAGGCGATGGTCGCGCCGGTCACAACGATGTCGCGGTTCGATTGCGCGGCTGCGGGGCTGTCATAGGACAGGCTGGTGGCGGCCACCGCAAGCAGGGCTGCACCCGCAAGAAAAACGAGCTTGTTCATTTCGCAATGTCCCAATGTGTGTGCGTGGGGGATTTTTCTGTTTCTTGGGTAACCGCTATCGCCATCGTGGGCCGCTATCAAGCACCCTTTGTCCCGTATCCGCACCTTTGGGCACGGCGCGCAAAAAACCCCGCCGGATCGCTCCGGCGGGGTTGGTCCAGTTCAATGTTCGAAGGGATCAGGCGACGGCGAGCACCGCGCGCTTGCGGGTGCGAAGCGCCCCGCCGATGAGGCCGAAACCAAGGATCATCATCGCCCAGGTGCCGGGTTCTGGCACGGCGGCAATCGACAGGCTGAAATTGTCGAGGATCGGTCCCTGATTGTCGGTGCCCGTGCCAAAGCTGCTGATCCGGCCCGCGACCGTGCCGCCCGTCAGCGCGCGGAAAGAAATTGAATAGGCTCCGAAAGCTGCTCCTGCCCCGACGGTTCCCTGCACATTTTGCAACAGGCTGCTCGAGAAGGTACCAAAATTACCGGTTCCACCGGGACTGGATCCGGTGAAATTCGAGCCCGAGACAGGGCTGCTGAACAGGAAAGCGAACAAGAAATTGTCTGAGCCCGTGTTGCGCTGGTTACCCGAGATCAGGCCCGAAAGCGTGACCAGCTGGCCCGCTGAAAAGGTATAGCCTGCGGTTTGAACGCCGCCGCCGTTGCCCGTGCTTCCGTCGAGATCGATACAGGAGCCAGACCCGCCACTGCAAGTGATGTCGAACTCACCGCTTCTGACCAGATCGACGGTGCCGGCCGGCACAGTCAGATTGGCATTCCCGGGCCAGTTCAGCACCGAGTTATCATTGCCTTCGTTGTCGAAACTTTCGTCGACTTGGGCGAATGCAGGCGAGGCGAGGGCTGCGGATGCCGCAAGGGCAAGCATGATGGTGCGCATGGATAATCCTCCGATAGGTCGCTGTCCGGATTGTTACACCGAATCACCGACGGACGCGATCACGACCCGATCTGTCACGGGTAAATTCGCACGCGTCACAACCATGGTCAATGAAGGGGTAATCATATTCAGTCACGCGGCCCATAATGGCACAAAAAAACCCCCGCCGGATCGCTCCGGCGGGGCTGGGAACATAGTGGTTTTTAAAGGTTAGCCGTGCGCCAGCGCCGCGAGCAGCAGGATGGCGACGATGTTGGTGATCTTGATCATCGGATTGACCGCCGGTCCCGCCGTGTCCTTGTAGGGATCGCCGACGGTATCGCCGGTCACCGCAGCCTTATGGGCTTCACTGCCCTTGCCGCCGTGGTTGCCGTCCTCGATATATTTTTTGGCATTGTCCCACGCGCCGCCGCCGCTGGTCATCGACAGGGCGACAAACAGGCCGGAGACGATGACACCGAGCAGCAGTGCACCCAATGCGGCAAAACCCTGCGCCTGCCCGGCCACCGCAGTGATCAGGAAATAGACCACGATCGGCACCAGCACCGGGAGCAGCGACGGAATGATCATTTCCTTGATCGCCGCCTTTGTGACGAGGTCCACCGTGCGGGCATAATCGGGCTTCGAAGCATAGGTCATGATGCCCGGATCGTTGGCGAACTGATCGCGCACATCCTTGACCACTTCGCCCGCCGCGCGGCCGACCGCAGTCATGCCCATTGCCCCGAACAGATAGGGCAGCAGCGCACCGAGCAGCAGCCCGACGATGACATAGGGGTTTTCGAGGCTGAAATCGACTTCGCAAGAGCTGTTTCCCGCCCGGCCCGTCGTCGTGGTCCCGGA
>JANNMK010000042.1:0-1751 GCA_031397785.1 Sphingomonas sp.
CTATTGCCCTATCTGCTGGCAGCGAGTTTCATGTCGGCCCCCGGCGGCATCCTGATGGCCAAGATCATGATGCCCGACGACCCCAAGGACATCGGCATCGAGCCTGTCGAAATGGCGGTCGCCAGCCATGACGAGGAAGCGCCGGCCAATATCATCATGGCCGCCGCGCAGGGCGCACAGACGGGCGTCAAGTTGGCAGTCGCGGTCGGTGCGATGGTGCTGGCGTTCGTCGCGCTGGTGGCGCTGGCCAATGGCATATTGGGCGGGATCGGCGGCTGGTTCGGCTATCCCGACCTCAGTTTCCAGATGCTGCTCGGCTATGCGTTCCAGCCGGTGATGTTCATGCTGAACGTGCCCTGGAACGAGGCGAACATCGCCGGTGGACTGTTCGGCACCAAGATGGTGCTCAACGAATTCGTCGCCTTTATCGAGCTTGGGCAGGTGCAGGGCACATTGTCGCCGATCACCATTGCGGTATCGACCTTTGCGCTGTGCGGTTTCGCCAATTTCAGCTCGATCGCCATCCAGATGGCGGTCACCGGCAACCTCGCCCCCAATCAGCGGCCGATGATCGCGCGGCTGGGCATCAAGGCGCTGGTGGCGGGCAGCCTTGCCAATCTGATGTCGGCGGCGCTGGCCGGATTGCTGATGAGCATGGGGTTCTGACCCTAGGCAGCAATCTGCACTGCATCGAGCGGTGCGCCCATCCGCGCCCGGGCATCGTGCCAGTGCGCGCCGAACCACGCATCGAGCGAGACGGGCGAGAAGCGATCCAGCCCCGATCCGGGATAGAAGGTCATTTCGCCAAACCGCGGCTGGCCGCCGACTTCGTAAAAATCGACCCGCACGCAATCGAAATCGCGGCCGAGCGTCGCGGCGGCCGCCAGCATCGCAGGCAGGCTGTCCGGACGGGGCGGATCCGGATCGGCGGTAGGCGATGACAGCCGTCGCCATTGGGGATCGAGCACGATCCAGCGATGCGCATGTTCGCGCGCCAGATGGACCTGCACCGCGACGACCGACCCGGCAAACACGAACAGCTTGTAATCGACCGGCAAGATATCGCCTTCGCCGATGAACGGTTCGACCAATATGCCGCGCGGCACCGCCGCATAAAGCCATTCGTCCAGCCAGTAGCCGTAGCGCCGCCGCATCCAGCGGGCGGCGGCGGCGCGGATTGCCGCCCAGTCTTCGTTGCCAGTGCGCACGAACGCCCGCTGGTTGCAGCCGTGGCGCGACTTTACGACGAACGGCAAGGGCCAGACCATGTCGAGCGGCAGCGCCCTGCCCTGCCACAGGGTTGGCGTGACCCAATGATCGCCGAGCTGACCGGCCACCCACTGTTTCACCGCAATCTTGTCAGCGAGCAGCGGCAGCCGGGGATCGCGATCGAATAATTTGCGGCGCTGAACCATCTCGTTGAAGGTTGGCGCTGCGTCGAGATCGGGCAAATAGCCGTGCCGCGCCAGATAGGTGATCCGGATGCGCAGCCGCGCGAGCCAGGAAGGAGATGCCATGGATGGTGACTGGCGTAACTGGCGTCCGGCGTCAAATGTCCGCAGCGACGCGCCGGTCAGCTGTCGATCCGCCAGTCGATCGGTTTGAAGCTGCCGTTGTTCGATTGCAGCGCGGAACAGGCGGTGAGGCCGATGACGAGGTCCATCTCTGCCTCGAACACCATGCTGTCCCCGGCCTTGCTGAGCGGCGGCAGCACCTTGAGTTCGCCGGTCACGCCATCGACCGGCACATTC
>JANNMK010000105.1:0-5254 GCA_031397785.1 Sphingomonas sp.
GCCGCCCAGCGGCTGTTGCTGCCTGATGTGGTCGATCTCGAAGAGACGGCGTGTGATCGGCTGGAGGCCAGGGCAGCCGACCTTGCTGCCTTCGGTCTGGATATCGAGCGATTCGGACCGGCCGCAATGCTGGTCCGCGCAACGCCGGCGATGCTCGGGACTGTGGATAGCGTCCGGTTGTTGACCGACATCGCCGACGATCTGGCGGCGCATGATGCACCGCTGAGCCTGCCCGAACGGATCGATCATGTTGCCGCAACCATTGCTTGCCACGGCAGTGTCAGGGCCGGGCGCGTTCTGAGCGTTGCCGAAATGAACGCGCTGCTGCGCGAAATGGAGGCAACACCGCATAGCGGCCAGTGCAATCATGGGCGCCCGACCTGGGTAAAACTGGGCCATGGCGACATCGAAAAACTGTTCGGGCGGCGGTAGGGCCAGCGACATGGCTATGAAATTGCAAATCGATTTCGTTTCCGACGTGGTTTGCCCATGGTGCATCATCGGACTGGGCGGCCTCGATGAGGCTCTGAGGCAAATGGCGGGCGACGTGGAGGCGGACATCCGCTTTCATCCGTTTGAACTCAATCCCGACATGCCGCCCGAGGGTCAGGATATCGCGGACCATATAGCCCGGAAATATGGCTCGACGGCCGATCAGTCGGCGGCGACGCGCGCAATGATCCGTAGCCGCGCCGCCGATCTCGGCTTTACCATTAATGGCGGCACCGGCAGCCGCATATGGAACACGTTCGACGCCCACCGCCTGCTCCATTGGGCAGGCACGATCGGAACTGCCGAGCAACGCGCCCTCAAGCTCGGGCTGTTCGCCGCCTATTTCACTGACGATGCCAACATCGCCGATCATGCAGTGCTGGTGGAAACCGTTGCGAGCGTCGGCCTTGATGCCGAGGAAGCAGCGGCAATAGTAAGCGGCGACCGCTTTGCTGCTGACGTCCGAACATCCGAAAGCTTGTGGCGGCAGCAGGGCATTGCGGCTGTGCCGACGCTGGTGATTGATGATCGCTACATGATTTCTGGCGGACAGACAGCCGAAGTTTTCGAACGCGCCTTGCGACGGATTGCGAGAGAGCGCAGCGTCGCTGGCGATTGACGGCTCGCAGGGGCTGCGTCAAAAGCCGCGCGATGAAAAAAACCACCGGACAAGACCGATCGATAACCCGTACCTGGCGACCGGCAACACAGGCGGTGCGCGGGGGCACATGGCGCAGCGAGCATGGTGAGACCAGCGAGGCGCTGTTCCTGACATCGGGCTACACTTACGACGATGCCGCAACCGTCGCGGCGCGATTTGCCGGTGACGCGGCGGGAATGACCTATTCCCGACTGCAAAATCCGACGGTCGAAATGCTCGAAGAACGGATCGCATTGATGGAAGGTGCCGATGCGTGCCGCGCGCAGGCGACCGGAATGGCGGCAATGACGACCGCGCTGCTCTGCCAGCTCGATCAAGGCGATCATGTCGTGGCGGCGCGCGCCGCATTCGGATCATGCCGCTGGCTGACCGACCATCTGTTGCCGCGCTGGGGCATCACCACGACGATCATCGACAGCCGCGACAACGCAGCGTGGGAAGCGGCGATCCAGCCTAACACCAAAGTGTTTTTCTTTGAGACGCCTGCCAATCCGACGATGGATATTGTCGACATGGCTTATGTCTGTGGCCTAGCGCGTGCCCATGGCATCACCACAGTCGTCGATAATGCCTTCGCCACAGCGGCCTTGCAGCGGCCAATGGAGTTTGGCGCAGACGTTGTTGCTTATTCGGCGACCAAGATGATGGACGGGCAGGGCCGGGTGCTGGCCGGGGCGGTATGCGGCAGTCAGAGCTTCATCGAAGAAAAGCTGTTGCCGTTTCAGCGCAATACCGGGCCCAACCTGTCGCCGTTCAACGCCTGGGTGGTACTCAAGGGGCTGGAGACGCTCGATCTGCGCATCCGCCGCCAGTCCGAAAATGCGATGGCCGTCGGCGCATTCCTCGAAAGCCGCGTGGCCCGCATGCTGCACCCGGGCCTTGCCAGCCACCCGCAACACGCGCTTGCGATGGCGCAGATGGCGGCGTGCGGATCGATTTTCTCGTTCGAGGTAGCAGGCGGGCGCAGTCAGGCGCATGCACTGCTCGATGCGCTGGCACTCATCGATATTTCGAACAATATCGGCGATTCACGCACCCTGCTGACTCATCCGGCCTCGACAACTCATCATAGTGTCGGTGCGGATGCGCGTGCCGAGATGGGCGTGAGCGAAGCGCTGCTGCGGATCAATGTTGGATTGGAAGATCCGGCTGACCTGATCGAGGACCTCGACCAGGCATTGACCGCAGCGGGGCTTTAGGCGAGCGTTGCCATCATGATCGGTGCGATGTTCCCCTATGCCTGCACCACGCGCGGGATAACCGTTCGGGTTGCGGTGAGTTTCCAGTCGGAAACCTCCGATCCGGTGGCCAGCCGGTGGTTCTGGGTCTATCATATCCGCATAGAGAATGGCAGCGATGCAGAAGTTCAGCTGATCGAACGGCGCTGGGAAATTACCGATGGCCGCGGCGCAAAGCATCTGGTCGAGGGCAGCGGTGTGGTTGGCGAACAACCGGTGATCGCCCCGGGCGCATCATTCGACTATGTTTCGGGCTGCCCGCTCGCGACACCATCCGGGCGGATGATCGGCAGTTTCGGCATGATCGACGCCGATGGTCGCCGGTTCAGCATTGCCGTGCCTGAATTTCCTTTGCTGGGGCCGGCGGTCAGTCGGTGAAGCGCACGCACCTGCCACTCAATGCGCTGCGCGTGTTCGATGCGGCGGCCCGGCATCTCAGTTTTACCCGGGCTGCCGATGAACTGGCGGTCACCCCGGCCGCGGTCGGCCAGCAGATTCGTGCGCTCGAAGACGTGCTGGGCACCATATTGTTTCGCCGCACGCCACGGGGGCTCGAATTGACGATCGAGGCCGACGCGGGGCTCACGGCGCTGCGATCCGGCTTTCGCCATTTCGAAGAGGCGGTCGAGGCGATGCAGGCCGGGCAGTCATCGAAATCGCTGACCATCGCTGCGCCGCGCGATCTGACGGCACGCTGGCTCGCACCTCGCTTGGCGGCAATTGCCGCTGCCGATCCCGATCTGCGCTTCACCCTGATTGCCGCCGATCAATCGCTTGATTTTACCGAAGCCAATCTCGATCTGGCGCTGCGCTGGATAGATGGTGCAAGCGATCTCGAAGGAGTGTCGCTCGGTCATGCGGCAATGACGCATATTGCGCCAGCCGACGGCGAAGGGGCATTCCGCATTATCTGGTGCACGGAGGACGTGGACGGTGGCGACGCAAATGTCGGCGACATGCGCGCCGTGATGCGGGTTGGCGATGCCGGGTTGGCGATCGATGCGGTCGCCAACGGCATGGGCAGCGCGCATGTGCCCGCTATGCTGGTGCAGGGGGAGGTCGATAGCGGGCGAGTCCGCGCACTGGGCCAGACCACCCATATGAACAGTTATTGGCTGGTCGCTCCGACGCCGCAATGGCGACAAAAAAAAGTCAGGGCGCTGGTGGAGGCGCTGGCGGGGGGCTGACCGGCAGCATGAGCGCAACGGCGCGGGTAGCCAGCGAGGCGAGGCGGGCCTCGTCCACGGCGCGGTTAGGATCGTTCCAGGCAATCGCCACTGCAAATTGCTCGCCACTTTGCGCGCGCAGCAGGAAATTCATCGCCATCACGCCAGGCTCCGAACCGCCCTTGTAGCCGACATAGGCCCAAGGCTGCGCGGCCGCCGCAGCAACGCCGGGGTTGACGGCAAGAATGGCGCGGGCGTCCGGGCTGGCGCTGGTTGCAAACCAGCCCAGCAATTGCGCGACACTGTCTGGCGAGGCGAACCATTCGATCGCGTCGATATTGGCCGGACCATTGGCAAATGCTGCATAATCCGCGTCGGTCGGCGACCAGTTTTCGGCATTTGTTGCCAGAATGGCACGCCGCTGCGCCTCGCTTCCCGAAAGCCAGCCACGGTGCGCTGCGCCGAGCATGGGATTTTTCAGCACCGTGGCCTCCAGAGTGGACAGCAGCGGAAAGGCATTCGGGCCCGAAAGACCGCCATGCGCGCGCGCAAAAGCTTCGATCCGTTCACGCCCGACATGGTGAAGCAGGATGTCGGTAGCGCGATTATCGCTGACCGAGACCATCAGCGTGGCGAGACTGTGCAAAGTGATCGGAGCCGAAGCCGGCCAGTTGAGCATCGCGCTCGATGGCACCGATTGCCTGTCGATCCGCACGACATCGTCCCAATTCATCCCCCCGGCGGCAATCTGTGCATCGATCGCGCCGAGGATTGCGAGCTTGAACGACGAGCCGATGGCGCGGTGGTCGGCGGTGTTGCTTCCGTGAAGCAGCCTCGGCGTGCCATCCGGGCCGATGCGATAAATGCCCCAGCCAATACGACCTGCCAGACCATCGAAATCCTGGGACAATCGCGCGATGCTGTCATTTGCCGCAGCGACATTGGTAATGCGCAGGCCCGCAATCCGCCCGCTTGCGTCGACCGCCATTTCGAATGTCACATCGGCGCGTTCATAGCCGACAATGATCGTACCGCTGTCCTCGCTCGCGCCGCGGGTCAGGCGGACGATCCTTGCAGGCGCACCTCCTTCCGCGCGCAGCGAGGCGAAAATGGTCCGCACCTGTTCGACCGGCACGGCCGCAAGGAAATTGGGTGCGAATGCGGTTTCGATTGCCGATCCTTCGGCCAGCAGCGCGGGCATTGCCATCGCGCGCGTTTCGAATGGGGAACGAGCGGGCTCGACGGGGGCCGCAACGGTGTCGGGCGATGGTTGCATCGCCACAGCGGCCGTTTGCGCCACAGCCTGTGCCGGTGTACACATCAGCGTGGCGACGAGGGCGTAAATGCCCACCTGCGATCTAAGCATCGATCACGCCCTCATCGACGCTTGCGGCATTGGCCTGGATGAACTGAAAACGATGTTCCGGGTTTTTACCCATCAGCCGGTCGACGAGGTCGCGGACGCTGGCCCGCTCCTCATATTCCTGCGGCAGGGTTACGCGCAACAGCGCGCGGCTGCCGGCATCCATCGTCGTTTCGCGCAGCTGGGCCGGCATCATTTCGCCCAGACCCTTGAAACGCGAGACCTCCACTTTCTTTCCCTTGAACATTGTCGCCTCGATCTTGGCGCGATGGGCTTCGTCCTGTGCATAGGCGTGTTTGCCACCTGCGCTGATACGGTAGAGCGGCGGCTGCGC
>JANNMK010000126.1:0-5107 GCA_031397785.1 Sphingomonas sp.
TCGGGCGGCATCAACCCGCCGCTGCAGCCGATCTTTGCCGTATCCGAAAGCTTTGTTTCGGAAACCGTCAACGCCTATGAAATCGGATCGAAAAACCAGTTCGGCGCGTTGCAGCTCAACGTCACCGGCTTTTTCTACCAATATCAGGATCTGCAGCTGAGCCGCATCGTCGCGCGCACCTCGGTTAACGACAATGTCGATGCCGACATCTATGGTCTAGAGCTCGAGGCGATCATCACCCCGACCCGCGACCTGGCGATCAACATCGGTGCAAGCTATCTGCACACCGAGGTGTCGACCGACAAATTCCTTGCCAACCCGCGCGATCCGGGCGGCGGCCGCAGCGACGCGGTGATCATCAAGGACATCACCAACGGCTCCAACTGCGCGGTGGTGCCGACCACGGCGGGCAATGCGGCGGGTGCCAACGGCTTCGTCGGCGCGATCAATGCGGGCCTTGGCCTGCGTCCCGCAACCGGATTCGGGGCGGATAGCGGCATCGCATCGACCGGCGCATTCGGCATCTGCGCGGTGCTGGCTGCGCAGGCGGCGGGCCCGGCAGGCACGGCGTTCGGCGGCGTCCGGGTGCTGAACGAAGGGGTTGCGGTCAACATCCGCGGCAACCGCCTGCCCCAGGCACCGAATGTCAAATTTTCCGCTGGCGTCCAATATACCATCCGCACCGGCAACGACATGACGATCGTTCCGCGCTTCGACCTGACCTACACCGGCGACAGTTCGGGCAATATCTTCAACGGGCGGATCAACGAGATCAACGGCTATGCCCAGGCCAATGCCCAGATCCAGATCAATGGGGCGGACGATCGCTGGTTCGGACGGATTTTCGTCCAGAACATCTTCGACAACAACGCGACGACCGGCCTCTATGTCACCGACCAGTCGTCTGGCCTGTTCACCAACATCTTCACGCTTGACCCGCGCCGTTATGGCCTGGCCGTCGGGCTGAAGTTCTGAGGTTTACAGGATCGGGGCGGGGGCGGCGGTTTGCCGTCACCCTCCGCCTCTCCTGAAGAAAAAATGCCCGATTTCGTCAGGAATGCCCGGTCGTGAAAACGGCCGGGTTTTTCTTTTCCGGTCAGATGCCCGCATACCATTGGTAAGCGTGGTGATCCTCCCAATAGCCGCCTTTGCCCAGATACAGGTCGTCGAGCCGGGCGCGCAGTTCGACCCGCATGACATATTTGGCATGTTTGTAGCCCAGCTGCCGTTCGACGCGCAGCCGCAGTGGCGCGCCGTGGCCGACCGGCAGCCGTGCGCCGTTCATGCCCCAGGCGAGGATGGTCTGGGCATGGAAGGCATCGACCAGATCGATCGATTCATAATAGGGCACGCCATCGAAATCGTCGGCGCAGTGGAATATCGCATAGCGCGCACCGGCGAGCATCCCGGCGCGGCGCAGGATCGCGCCCAGCGGCGTGCCGGTCCACTGGCCGATTGCGCTCCACCCCTCGACACAATCGTGCCGGGTCACCTGGGTGCGCGATGGCAGCCCCATCAGATCATCGAGCGATAGCGAGAGCGGCCGGGCGACGAGCCCGTCGACCAGCAGCCGCCAGTCGGCAAAACCGCTGGCCAGATGTGCACGATACGCGGGCGAGGCAGGCATCGTGCTGCCGTTCATCTTGAACACCGGCGAGCGATCGGCGAGGTCATATTCCCGCGCCAGCGCCCCGCGGCTCCCGCCCAGCGCGCGGTGCAGAGACTGGTTGAACCCGTCGACACTGCGGATGAACCCGGCACTGGAATCGCAACCGGAGAGCAGCAGGCCGGTTCCCCCGGCAAGCCCCGCGGTCAGCGCGCGGCGGCGGGTGACGAGCGCGGTCATGCGGCGGCGCCTTCGGCTTTGGCGGCAGGAGCGCGATCCGGCGGCAGTTTGAACCAGCCGGTAAGCATCGATCGCACCTCGTTGAGCGGCCCGGCGAGCAGCACCATGACAAGGTGGATGACGGTGAAGGCGAACAGCCCCCAGCAGACCAGGAAATGGACCGAACGCGCGGTCTGTCGTCCGCCGAACGCATCGACGATGAACGGCCAGTTGGCATCCATGGCGGGCGACATGGCCAGGCCGGAGAAGATCATCAGCGGGATCGCCACCAATATCACGAGAAAATAGCTGATCCGCTGCAGCGTGTTGAACCGCATGGCGGCCAGACCGGTGGGGAAGCGCAGCCGGGCATGATCCCATATTTCATGCGCCAGATGTCGAGGGCTAAGTTCCTTCAGTTTCGGCGTGAGATCGCGGCTGGCGTGGCGGGAGGCCAGCGACCACAGGAAAAACAGCAGAAAGCCGAAGCCGAACAACCAGCCAAAGAAAAAGTGCCAGGCGCGAGCCCCGGCAAGATCGTAGCTCCACGGCAGCGTGGCCCAATAGGGAAAGGCGCGCGTGCGCGATGTGCCATCCGCATCGGCGGCGCGGCCCAGCACGCCATCGGTCGGCACGGTGATGCCGACGCCGGGCAAGCGCACTTCGCCGCGCCCGGTGCCACCCGGGCCGATTTCGAGCCAGGCGGGGTCGGGGGCGCCCGCGGCATTGGCGCCATAATGGCCCCAGTAAAGGCGGGGGTGGGCGTTGAAGATCATCAGCCCGCTCATGAACAGGCCGACCATCGCCACCGCATTCACCCAATGCCAGACACGCACAGGCAGCCGGTGGCGATACACATGGCTCGGCAATGGCGCGGGAGCGATTGGCACTATGGGAAAATCGAGAGTGATTTCGGGGAGCGGTGCGGCGCTGTCGGTCATGCTCTTGCCTCTTGTCCGCCGCCTGGTGCCCCGCGCCATGCCGCGGCGCGGTTACGGCGTGATTAAAAATCGATGGCGATGCCCTTCAATTCCCAATCGCCGTAGCGCACCGGATCGGGACGGCCTTTTTCGACCAGTCCCTTGAACGGGACCGCTTCAGGAGCGGGCGGACCGGCATCGGGCTGCCAGCCGGAGGGCGGCTTTACCCCGTCCGGACGTGACGTGGCGCGCGGGGTCCCGCCGATGGTGGCGGAATCGGGGGGAGGCTCTGACATCCAACCAAGATAGGCATTCGGGGCGAACTGGCAATGCGGTCTATGGTCCGGCGACAGGCTCATGCCCCTTTTGGCTGCAGGAGCGGGCCGACTTGCCCGCCACCGCTGGCCGCTCTACCGCGCGACCATGACCGATACCCCCGATATCATCCCCGGCCTGCCCGCGCGCATCGCTGCGCTGAAGTTGCTCGATGCCGTGCTGAGGCGCGGCGAGCCGATGGAGGTGGTGGCGGCCAATGCGACGCGCGGCCTTGCCCCGCCCGACCGCGCGCTGGCCGTCGCCATCGCCGCCGAGGTGTGCCGCCATGTCGTCGATCTGGATGCGCTGATCGACAGCGCGACCGCGCAGGTGCTGGCCCCCGATGTGAAGGCGCGCACGGTGCTGCGCATTGCATTGGTGCAAGCGCTGGTGCTCGGCACGCCGCCGCACGCCGCAATCGCGACCAGCCTGCCGCTGGTCGAGGGCGGGCCGAGGCGGCTGGTGCATGGCGTGTTCGGCACGCTGATGCGCGGGGCAGCGAAACTGCCCGAGCGCCCTACCCTGCCCGCCGCCGTCATCGAACGCTGGGGCGTGGCGTGGGGGGCGGAGATGCTCGATGGTGCGAGCGCGGCGCTGGGCCATGCGCCGCCGGTTGACCTGACGATCAAGGACAGGGACGCAACGGCGCTGTGGGCGGAGCGGCTGGGCGGCGCATCGCTGATGCCCGGCCATGTCCGGCTGGCGCGCGGCGGCGATGTGACGCGGCTGGAGGGCTTTGCCGGGGGCGCGTGGTGGGTGCAGGATATCTCGTCATCGCTGCCTGCACGGCTGTTGGGCGGCGGCGCGGGGCGGACGGTGCTAGATGTCGGCGCGGCACCGGGGGGCAAGACGATGCAGCTCGCCGCCGCCGGCTGGGCGGTGACCGCGCTTGATGCGTCGGAAAAGCGGCTGGAGCGGCTGGCGGCGAATCTGGCGCGCACCGGGCTGTCGGCAGAGGCGGTGCGCGGCGACGGGCGGTCTTTGCCACCGGGCCGTGAATGGGATGCGGTGCTGATCGATGCGCCGTGCAGCGCCACCGGCATATTTCGCCGCCACCCCGATGTGCTGCACCGGATAGCGCCGAGCGACATCGCCAACCGCACGGCGTATCAGGCGATCATGCTAGATGCAGGGGCGGGCGCGGTGAAGGACGGCGGGAGCCTCGTCTATGCGGTGTGCAGCCTGGAACCCGAGGAGGGCGAAATGCAAATAGCCGCCTTCCTCGCCCGCCAGCCCTATTGGCGGATCGATGCGATCGACCCCGCCGAAATACCCGAAGGTCTGACCCTCGCCGACAACGGCACCCTACGCATCGCCCCACCCGACCTCGCGGCCGCCGGCGGTGCCGATGGCTTCTTCATGGCCCGACTAATGCGCGGCTAACCCGTCCGTCATTGCAAGCGCAGTGCAGCCAACCAGTGTTGTGCAGCGCCGGTCTGGATTGCTTCGCTAGGCTCGCGATGAGGATTGCCCTCTATCCTCCTCATAGCGCTGGCTCTCGTCCGCCAGATCACTGAACTTCGTCGTCCGCGCCTCGAAATGCAGCCGCACCTTTCCGGTCGAGCCGTGGCGCTGTTTGGCGACGATCAGTTCGGAGATGCCTTCGACCCGTTCATATTCCATGCGCCATTTGGCCCAGTCGTCGTGCACCTTGGGATCGTCGTCGGACTGGGCGCGTTTGGGTTCCTTGGCTTGCAGGTAATAATCCTCGCGGAACACGAACAACACCATGTCGGCGTCCTGTTCGATCGAGCCGGATTCGCGCAGGTCGCTGAGCTGCGGGCGTTTGTAGTCGCGGCTTTCTACGGCGCGGGAGAGCTGGGATAGGGCCATCACCGGGACTTGCAGTTCCTTGGCGAGGGTTTTGAGGCCGCGCGAGATTTCGGAGATTTCCTGGACGCGGTTGTCGCCGGATTTGCTGCTGCCCTGAAGGAGTTGCAGATAATCGACGATGACGAGGCCGATGTCGTAGCGGCGCTTGAGGCGGCGGGCGCGGGTGCGGATTCCGGCGATGGTTAGCGCGGGCGTATCGTCGATGTAGAGCGGC
>JANNMK010000200.1:0-14933 GCA_031397785.1 Sphingomonas sp.
CATCTATGACGAATTGATGCAGGGCGTCGTCAACAAGGCATCCGAACGCGAGCTCAAAACGCTGATCACCAAATGGGATCAGCAGGATGTCGACGCAGTCGCTCTCGCCAGCACCGAATTGTCGATGCTGATCGACACCGAAGCCAATGTTCTACCGATCTTCGATTCCACCCGGCTCCACGCGATGGAGGGGGTGGACTGGATATTGGGGGAGATACCCTAGCTCGCCCGCGTCCACACGACTGTCCGGCAAAACACTGCCACACAGCCCCGCACGTTCAGCCGTCCGCCATCGACGCGTACCGTCGCGTTGAAATTGCGGCCTTCCTCGGGACTATAGCCTCGCCCGGTCCAGGCATTGCCGTCGCGGGTCAGGTTGGTTAGCACCTGCACACCCATCAGCGGACGGGAGCGCAACGCCCGGTTGGGATTGTTGGTGTCGCGTGCCCCGCCTTCAGGTTCGGCAACCAGAAACCGGCTGATGCGGCCACACAGCTGAACACTGCCCGCAGCGCAGGGTGCGACGGTGATTACGGCCTTGCCATCATCGGTGCGCCAGCGCCCGGCGATGCCGGTCGCCTGCTGGGCAGACGCGGGCAGGGCGAGCGCAAATAGTGCCGTGGCAGCAATCATGGTTTTCACATATCTCTCCCTGGCGCCAGAATCTCTTGGCAATACCCGTGTCAGTAGGCACTATGTCGTCGGGAGAAAAGCCAATGACGCATGGAATCGCTGTTGCCGTCGCTTTGCTGATGGCCACCACCATCGCCTCTACGGCGCAGGCCCGCACCATCGATGTCGCTGCCGGTCCGGATGCACAGACCCGTATTCAGGAAGCGCTGATTGTGGCTGAACCCGGCGATGTCGTGCAACTGGGCGCAGGCATATTCACGCTCACCGACGGGCTCAGTCTCGATGTCGATCGCGTCACACTGCGCGGTGCAGGGATGGAGCAGACGGTGCTCGATTTCTCTGACCAGCAGGGCGCGGGCGAAGGGCTGCTCGTCACGTCCGACGACGTTGTCCTGCGTGATTTCGGGGTGCGCGATTCCAAGGGCGACGGCATCAAATCGAAAGCCGCCAACCGCATCGTCTATCTGTCGCTGCGTGTCGAATGGTCCGGCGAGCCGCGCGCCACCAACGGCGCCTATGGCATTTATCCGGTGGAAAGCGAACATGTGCTGATCGACGGCGTCGTGGTGCGCGGCGCGTCCGATGCAGGCATCTACGTCGGCCAGTCGCGCGGCATCGTCGTGCGCGATTCGATTGCGGTGCAGAATGTCGCGGGCATCGAGATCGAGAACAGCTTCGATGCCGACGTCCACGACAATGTCGCCACCGGCAACACCGGCGGCATATTGGTTTTCGACCTGCCTGGTTTGCCGCAGCAAGGCGGGCATAATGTCCGCATCTTCGACAATATCGTCGTCAACAACATGACGCCCAATTTTGCGCCTGCGGGCAATATCGTCGCCAGCGTGCCGTCGGGCAGCGGGGTCATCGTCATGGCCAACCGCAATGTGGAGATTTTCGACAATGTCTTCGAAGGTAATGGCACCTCGAACATCATGATCACCGCCTATCGCTATGGCGCGGGCGGGGAGGGGTATCAGCCGCTGCCCAGCCGCATCCGCGCGATGGACAATCTCCACGGCCGCACCGGATTCCAGCCTGGTTTGCCAGGTGGCGCTGAAATAGCTGCGGCGTTCGGCGGCTCGTTACCACCAGTATTGTGGGACGGCGCGGGCAGCGACATTAGGATCGCCGATGCGGTCGGCGCGCTCAGCCTCGGCCTTGCCGACCTCAGCCAGCCACGCAGCGCGGCGACCCCGGCTCCGGTCGATCTTTCAGGCGAAGCAACTTGGGCGCGCGTCCCAGGTGTGACCCTGCCTGCCAGCATGGAAGCGGCGGCAGCGGCACCATGACCGGATGGCGTTCGGCCCTTGCTGCATGTGCCATCGGGCTCGCCTCACTCGGCACAGCGCCAGCGCAACGCGTCGACGATAGTGTAATCACGGGCGAAGCGCTGCCGCCGCTGCTATCCCAATATGGGTTCTTCGTGGGTGCACCGGATCGCCCGTCTTCGCTGCTGATCCCCTACAAATTGGCAACACCGCTGTTCTCCGATTATTCGGACAAGAAACGCTACATCTATCTGCCGCCTGGCACGCATATGACGGCGCAGGGCGACGGCCTCGTCGATTTCCCGGTCGGTTCAGCGATTGTCAAAAGTTTCGGCTATGCGCAGGCCGACGGCAGCTATCGTACAATCGAAACCCGCCTGCTGCTCAAACGCGCTGCTGGCTGGACGGCGCTCCCCTACATCTGGCGCGCTGACGGCAGCGACGCCGACCTCAGGCTCGCCGGTGGTCGAACCCCAGTGACCTTCACCACCCCGGCCGGAGAATCCCGCACCATCAGCTACGCGGTCCCGAACCGAAACCAGTGCAAGACATGCCATGAACTGGCGGGCGCAGTGATGCCGATCGGGCCGAAACTGCGCAATCTGGAACTTGCTGCCTCGCACCGCAGCCAGGTCCAGGGTGCAAACTGGACCACGCACCGCCTGCCACGCTGGAACGACAGCGCCGCCACCACCCTGGCCGATCGCGCCCGCGCCTATCTCGACGTCAACTGTGCGCATTGTCATAATCCGGCGGGTTCGGCATCGAACAGTGGCCTCTATCTCGAATATCAGCGGCCCGACAGCATGACCACCGGCTTGCTGAAACGTCCGATTGCCGCCGGGCGCGGCAGCGGCGGGTTCGACTACGCCATAGCGCCAGGGCACCCGGACAGTTCGATCATGCTTTATCGCCTGCGCAGTCTCGATCCCGGGGTCGCCATGCCCGAACTCGGTCGGGCGAGCGTTCATGACGAAGGGGTGCGGCTGCTCGAACAATGGATAGCGCAGATGCCAGCGCAGCAGTAAGGCTGCGCGTCATGACCGATCCCATCCTTCACGATTATTTCCGCTCTTCCGCCAGCTATCGCGTGCGCATCGCGCTCAATCTCAAGGGCGTCGATTATCGCGCTGTGCCGACCAGCCTGCTGGCTGGCGAACAGCGCAGCGACGCTTATCTGGCGCTCAATCCGCAGGGGTTCGTGCCCGCACTTGAAATCGACGGGCTGGTTTTCACACAGAGTTTCGCGATTATCGACTGGCTCGATCGCACTTATCCCGATCCGCCTCTGATCCCTGACGATCCGGTGGCGCGTGCCGGTGCGCTGGCAATGACGATGGTGATCGGTTGCGACATCCACCCGCTCAACAACCTGCGAATCCTCAAATATCTCTCGACGGATCTTGGCCTGCGTGACGACATCCGGGATCGCTGGTATCGCCACTGGATCGTCGAAGGGTTCACTGCGCTTGAGGCCATGGCGGCAGGCGCCGGGCCGTTTCTCGGCGGGGATGCGCCCAATATCGCCGATATATTCCTTGTGCCGCAAATGGCCAACGCCCGCCGTTTCGATGTACCGATGCACGATTTCCCGACGCTCGTTGCCTGCGACGCCAATGCAACGGCGCTCGACAGTTTTGCGGCGGCCGCGCCCGACCGGGTAAAGCCCGCGGATTAGCGTGAATGGCTGCATCGCTCGATCTCGCCGCCTTCGTGCCCTACCAGCTGTCGGTCGCGTCGAACGCGGTGTCGGACCGCATCGCTCGGCAATATCAGACGCGATTCGGGCTAAAGATCCCCGAATGGCGCGTAATGGCCGTGCTCGGGCAAGGGGCACCCCTCACTCAGCGCGAACTGGTCGGCGCAACCCGCATGGACAAGGTCACTGTCAGCCGTGCCTCCGCCGCACTCGTCGAACGCGGCCTGATCGCCCGTGCGGCCAGCATCAGCGATGGCCGCTCGCATCATCTTGCTCTCACGACGGCTGGCGCGGCACTTTACGCAGAAATTACCCCGGCAGCGCTGGCAATGGAACAGGCTTTGCTCGCCGGGCTATCAACGGACGAACAGGCGCATCTGTCGTCGCTGCTGAGCCGCTTGCGCGCAGCAGCTGACGAGGCTACATAGTTTCAATCGTAACTATATGGCGCGGAGCTGGCAATGACCGACCTGTTCGACAATCCGCTGGGCCTCGACGGCTTTGAATTTATCGAATTCTGCGCGCCGCAGCGCGGCATTCTCGAACCGACATTCACGGCCATGGGATTTGCAAAGATCGCCCGGCATCGCTCAAAGGATGTCGAATTGTGGCGGCAGGGTGCAATCAACCTGATCGCCAATTATGAACCGCGCAGCCACGCCGCCTATTTCGCTGCCGAACATGGTCCGTCGGCCTGCGGTATGGCGTTTCGGGTCAAGGATGCAGCGCTCGCCTATGCCGCCGCTATCCAGCGCGGCGCGGAACCGGTGGAAAGCCAGACCGGGATAATGGAATTGCGTATTCCGGCGCTCCGCGGCATCGGCGGCGCGCTCATCTATCTGGTCGATCGCTATTCCGAAAAGGATGGCGCCGACGATCTCAGCATCTACGACATAGACTTCGTCTACGAACCCGGTGTCGATCGCCACCCCGTCGGCGCGGGCTTCCGGCTGATCGATCATCTGACCCATAATGTCTACGGCGGCCGCATGGCGCATTGGGCCGGTTTTTACGAGCGGATCTTCAATTTCCGCGAAATCCGCTATTTCGACATCAAGGGCGAATATACCGGGCTAACCAGTCGCGCGATGACCGCGCCCGATGGCAAGATTCGCATTCCGCTCAATGAGGAAGGCAAGGCTGGCGGCGGCCAGATCGAGGAATATCTGCGCGCCTATAATGGTGAAGGCATCCAGCATATTGCCTTCATCTGCGATGATCTCATCACCTGTCTCGACCGGGTCAGCGCCGCTGGTGTGCCCCTGATGGCCGCGCCGCCCACGACCTATTACGAAATGCTGGAGGAACGCCTTCCAGGCCATGGCGAACCGGTGGCAGAACTGCAAAAGCGGGGCATATTGCTCGATGGCTCGACCGAGAACAACGACCCGCGCCTGCTCCTGCAGATTTTCGCCCAGCCGCAGATCGGCCCGGTGTTTTTCGAATTTATTCAGCGCAAGAAGGACGAAGGGTTTGGCGAAGGCAATTTCACCGCCTTGTTCGAATCGATGGAGCGCGATCAGATGCAGCGCGGCGCATTGGAAGTGGAGAGTGTTGCATGACCGATATCAACCAAAAGCCGCTCTCTTCCAGTGGAGGGGTTGGGGTGGTTGATGCGCCAATCGGCGCTACCTTGGCGCCGATCGACATCGCGACCCTACCCACCCCCAGCCCAACTTCTGGAACGGAGGGAACGATTCCCTTCACCGTCAGTCGCATCCACCACGTTGCCTATCGCTGCCGCGACGCGAGCGAGACGGTGAATTGGTACGCCCGCATCCTCGGCTTCCAATACACCACCGCTTTTGCCGAAGATCATGTGCCGTCGACGGGGGCCTATGACCCCTATATGCATATTTTCCTCGATTGCGGAGGCGGCAACATTATCGCCTTCTTCGAACTCCCCAATCAGCCGGACATGGGGCGGGACCCCAACACCCCCGCCTGGGTTCAGCATATCGCCTTCGAAGTGCCGGACATGGATGCGCTGATCGCCGCAAAAGGGCATATCGAGGGGCAGGGCATCGATGTCCTCGGCCCCACCTTCCACGGCATTTTTCGCTCGATCTATTTTTTCGATCCCAACGGCCACCGCCTCGAACTTGCCTGCAACATAGGCACGGCAGATCAATATGCCGAACTCCGCCGCGTCGCCCCGATGATGCTCGACGACTGGAGCAGGACCAAACAGGCGCCGAAACACGCACAATGGCTGCACATCGATCCGGGCTCGCTGGCGGAATAGGATTGGCTGTCATCGCTTCGCTTCGCTCGCAATGACGCTATAGTGTCGGCAGCAACGATTATCGGGAGAGAAGCGAATGAAATTGGCCAGCCTGAAACATGGTCGCGACGGCCGCCTCGTCGTCGTCTCGGACGATCTCGCCTGGTATGCCGCGGCCAGCCATATTGCGCCGACGATGCAGGCAGCGCTCGATGATTGGGACATCGCCGAACCCAAATTGCGTGCGTTGGCGACAGACCTGCGCAACGAAGCCATCCCGATGATGCGGTTCCACGAACGCGATGCCGCCGCTCCGTTGCCGCGTGCCTATCAGTGGGCCGATGGCAGCGCTTATGTGAACCATGTCGCTCTTGTCCGTCAGGCGCGTGGCGCGCAGATGCCGGACAGCTTCTGGCACGATCCGCTGATCTACCAGGGCGGCAGCGACGGTTTTCTGGGGCCGCGCGATGCCATCTCGCTCGCCGACGAATCATGGGGATGCGACATGGAGGGAGAGGTGGTCGTCGTTACCGGCGACGTTCCCATGGGTGTCTCGGCGGATCAGGCGAGGGCCTGTATCCGCCTGGTCGGATTGACCAACGACGTGTCGTTGCGCAATCTTGTTTCCGACGAACTCGCCAAGGGCTTCGGTTTCTTCAATTCCAAACCCGCCAGCGCCTTTTCGCCGGTGTTCGTGACCCCGGACACGCTTGGCAGTCGCTGGGACGGGGGCAAATTATCCGGTGCGCTCAATGTGGATCTGAACGGTGCTCCGCTTGGCCGCGCCGATGCGGGCACCGACATGACATTCGATTTCGGCCAGCTCATTGCCCATGCCGCCAGAACACGAAATCTGGGCGCGGGCACGATCATCGGATCGGGCACCGTATCCAATCGCGATCCCTCCGGCGGACCGGGCAAGGCGGTGGCGGATGGCGGCGTTGGCTACAGCTGCCTGGCCGAGGTGCGCACTATAGAGACCATCGCTTCGGGGGCACCGCAAACACCATTTATGAAAGCCGGCGATACGGTGCGAATCTGGATGGATGATGACCGGCACCATCCGATTTTCGGTGTCATCGAACAGACGGTCGTCGCTGCCTGATTTTCTCCTCTCGCCCCATATTGGGGGGAGAGGAAGACAATCACTTCACCAGCGCGTCCTTGATGTCACAGGCCGCCGGGCCAAGAATGACGATGAACAGCACGGGTAGGATGAACAGGATCAGCGGCACGGTCATGATCGCGGGCAGGCGTGCTGCCTTTTCTTCGGCGCGCATCATGCGCTCGTTGCGGAATTCGGCGGAAAGAACACGCAGCGCCGAAGCAAGCGGCGTCCCGTATTTCTCGGTCTGGATCAAGGTCGTGACCACGCCCTTTACCGCCTCGAGATTGACGCGATAGGACAGGTTTTCGAGCGCCTGCCGCCGTTCGGTCAGGAACCCGAGCTCGATCGAGGTCAGGGCAAATTCCTCGCCCAAATCGGGATAGGCTTTGCCCAGTTCGCGGCTGACACGGGAAAAGGCGCTGTCGACCGTCAGACCGGCTTCGGCGCAGATGACCAGCAGATCGAGCGCGTCGGGGATGCCCTTGCGTATGGCGTCGGTCCGCTTTGACCGCTTGTTGTTGATGAACAGATCTGGCGATTTATAGGCCAGCAACAATGGGACGGCGAACGCGCCGAATTTTTTCAGCGGGGAAAAATCCGGAAAGATGTCAAGGCCATAGACCGCAAATGCCATACCGCCGCCGATCAGGATCGGCAGCACCATGCGTGCAAAAATGATCGTGACCGCCAGATCTTTGGAACGGATGCCCGCCTGCGCCAGGCGCTGCTGCACTTCTTTGAGCTGGCTGTCCTGCAACACCTTCATCGACGACAATATGCCGCGCATCCGGTTGGCTGTGACGTTCTTCTTGACCAGCTTGGCGCGCCGCTTGCCGGTCGATGCGGTGATGCCCGCCTTCAACTGTTCGCGCCGTTCGTTCAGCGATTTGACGCGGCGGATCATCGGATCGCGCACCGTCGCTGCCTGATAGATGGCAAAGAAAACTGCCGCGACACCGATTGCCGCCATCACTGTGGCCGACCAGACCACATCGACGCCCATGATGATCAGCGGCTGTGCTTCTGCTACTGGGAGGGTCATCTCATCGCTCTCCCTTAAATCTCGAAATTGACCATTTTGGCCATGATGAACACACCCATGCTCATCCAGATCAGCCCGCCGACACCAGTGATCATCACTCGCTGGTCGTAAAGTTCACCAGCCCATGGGAAAAATGCGGCAAGATACCCCGGGTTCATCACATAAACGAGTGCGAACACCAGAAACGGCAGGGCGCCGACGATCCAGGCGGATGCTTTCGCCTCGGAGGACATTGCCTTGATCTTCAGCTTCATCTGCGCGCGCTTGCGCAGCACTTCGGACAGGTTGGCGAGTGTTTCAGCGAGGTTGCCGCCGGTTTCGCGCTGGATCGCCAGCGTGATGCAGAAAAACTGGAACTCCGGCGTGCCAAGCGTATCGGCGGTCTCCTGCAACGCCGCTTCCATCGATTTACCGATGCGAATGCGTTCCATCACCTGTTTGAACTCGACCCCGATCGGGCCCGGTATTTCGGTGCTGATCGCCTGCAAAGTTTCCGCAATCGGCAAACCCGACCGCAAACCGCGCACGATCAGGTCGATGGCATCGGGGAACCGGGTATTGAACTTGATGATCCGTTTCTTGATCATCTTGCCGACTACCGAATGCGGCACGCCAAAACCGATGCCAAGGCTCATCAGCAGGGCAAGCAGAAACGGCATGCCCTGGAGCAGCGCCAGGCCCATCAGCACCACGGCGATGCCGCAGCAAACCGCCATATAGTTAGACAATGTCCATTTCTTGCCGGTCTGGCGCAACCGCAGCGCCATTTTCTCCGGATTGGGGATCAGCTTGGCCAGACCATTTTCCTTGCCGGGAAGCCGCGCCGCGATCGTTCGGCGCATCTGCGCCGCCAGCACGGACTCGTTGGATGGGGTCAGCCTGTCGCGCACGCCGCTCAGCCGCCGTTTCAGCGCTTTTTCGGCGTCCGGTCCGGACAAGGCGAAAACCAGCCCTACCGAAACGACGGTGAATGCGATCGCGATGAGGATGAAATTGCTATCCATGCGGGCTGCGGCTTTCCTGGCAATCTTGCGCTGGCGTCACGGGGTAGCGGGCCGAGGTGGCCTGCTACCCCTCTGGCGTTCAGCTTTTCGCTTTTTTCTTGGGCATGAGTGAAGGCAATGTCGTCAGCTTGCTCATCAGCGATGTCTTGTTCGCGGTGGCAATCTTGGTGCGTGACGATCCTTCGCTCTCATCGTCGCTTTCCTCGTGCGACAGGACCTGCTGGACCAGCCGGGTCAGCGGCACCGCCAATTTGGTGCCGCGCGCCGTCTCCGAAAAACATTTGCCGAGTTTGGCCGCCTTGATCGCCAGCTTGGCATCCAGCGGCACGACGACGTCGATCGACCGTTCGATCGATGTTTCAAAGTCCTTGCGGGAAATTTCTGCGGTTGGCGGCACCTTGTTGGCGACGATGATCACCCGGGCACCCGGGCAGGTGGATTTCAGCGCCGCGAGCAGGCGGATGGTATCGCGCGCCGCAGCCAGCGTCAGCTCGGTCACAAGTACAACCGATTCGACCTCCTGCAGCATATGCGGATAGGTGATCATCATGTGGCGCGGCAGATCGATGACCGTCGATTCAAACGCGGCGTTGATCTCCTCGCGCAACAGGAAGAATGTCCCGCCATCGCTCAACAGCGGCTGGTTGATCGGTGCTTCGGACGACAGGATCGCCAGCCGGTCGTTGGCGCGGACCATCGCCCGTTCGATGAACAGCCCGTCGATGCGCGCCGGGTTGTCGATGGCATCGATCAGCCCGCGACCCGGTTCGAGATCGAGCGCGAGAGCGCCGGTGCCGAAATGCACGTCGAGATCGAGCAAGCCGACATCGCGTTTTGCACTCTGACCGATCTGCCACGCGAGCGAGGTTGCGATGGTCGATGCCCCGCATCCGCCACGCGTGCCGACGACGGCGGTTACGCTGTGCCGTACCTTTTCTGCCGCTTCGGCATGACGCGGCGCGTTGATCATGGCCTGGGCGTGCATCAGCACATCACGGACCTGCTCCGGAAACACCGGCTTCAGCAGATAATCATGGATACCGCTGGCCACGAGATCGCGGAACAGGCGGACATCATTGACCTGACCCATGGCGATGACCACGGTGCCGGGCTCGCACACTTCCGCCAGACCGTTGATATCGTTGATCGGATCGCTCGATTCCGAAAGATCGACCAGCAATATGGTCGGGCTGGCCGTGATCGACAGCGACTGGACGGCATTACGCAGCCCGCCTTTGTAGACCTTTTCGGCAAGCCAGCCCATGTCGGTGGCAACGGCGCGCACGACATCGGTTGCATCGTCGTCACACAGATAGGCGGCAAAGCTTTCGCGGGTCTGTTGCTGCCCGACGCGGAACGGCGCGTTCATCGGCCGCCTCCCGAGCTTCCAGTGGCAGCGCTATCGTTGCTCAAACCGCCCGCCCCGGTCGTCGGAGCCGTCCGAAATGTCGAAATGGCTTTGGATGCCTGCAGCGGGTCGTTGGATGTATTGGTCTGACCACGGACCAAATCGGTCGCATCGGCCACCATCGCGGCGAGGTTGGCATTGCTTGCGCAGCCATAGTTGGACGTGGTGTTGTTGGTCGACAGTGCAGCGCTGCGGGTGCCCCAATCGGGACAACCGGGAACCGCTGCCGTCGACCGGGTCAGCACGATGCGCATATGACCCGGTGCAATCGCTCCGGTGGTGATCGGGGCGTGCTCGGCAAGCAGCATGCCGCGCTGGGCCACCAGCATGGCAAGCGCGTCACGCGCGGCCCGCGGGGTGGTGCCACTGGCATCGTCGATGGCAATACGGTCGCCATAACGCACATTCATCGAATCGAACCAGTCCTGGACGCGGCGCAGTTCGACCGGCGAAAGCGTGCCTGAACCTGCATCGGCGTCATAGACGATGCTGTTGATCTGCACGACCGGCTGGTGCACCGAATCGAGGCTGCGATTGAATTGTGCGCCTTCACCATTGCCCAGCCCCAAACAGCCTGAAAGGCTGAGGCCGATGACAATGGCCGGTGCCATGACTTTCATACGCATGAGCTTGATACTCCTGACTCGTGAACGGACGGGCATGATTTACTGACCGAAACTGAAACCGGGCGCTGCGGCATTGCCGCCTGACGACCGGTTGCGATTGCTGCTGCTGCGGTTTCCGCTCGGCGCAGGCGTGGCGGGTGGGCCGCCCATGCCCGGCGTAACCGGACCGGATGATCCATCGCCCTGCTCGAGCGTCGGCATCGGCCGGGTGCCGCCGGTTTCGCCATCGGCAATCCCTTGCAGCAACTGCCGCTGGATGTCGGTCGGGTTGCGATAACCATCGGTCGGCAGCACGATCTGATCGGAATTGACCGGGCGTACCAGATAGGGTGTCACCACGATCACCAGTTCGGTGTCGCCACGCCGGAAATTGTCGGATTTGAACAATGTGCCGAGGATAGGGACATCGCCAATGCCCGGTGTGCGATCCAGCGTGCCGATCGACCGGTTGCTCATCAATCCGGCAATCATGAAGCTTTCGCCCGAGCCCAGCTCGACAGTCGTTTCAGCGCGCCGCACGGATAGCGCGGGAATTTCGATGCCTTGCAGCCTGATCGCCCCTTCGGTCGACAGTTCCGACACTTCAGGACGGACGCGCATCGAAATACGGCCGTTGGACAGCACCGTCGGCGTATAGGCCAGGCTGACCCCGAATTTCTTATATTCGATGGTGATCCCGCCGGTCAGCGGATCGGGAACGGGGATGGGATATTCCCCGCCAGCCAGGAATTCGGCGGTTTCGCCAGAAATCGTCGTCAGGTTCGGCTGCGCCAGAGTGACCACCATGCCGGTGCGTTCGGCGAGGTCGAGCGTGCCAAGCAGGTCGATACCGAACAGGCTGCCACCCAGCGCAAGCGTTGCTGCATCCCTGAGAGGCCGGATCGTATCGACCAGCGGCGGGCCGCAGACGGACACTGCGCAACCGGTCCGCGGATCATAGCTTTGCGGATTCGTGTTTGGCGGGAAAACCCCTTGCTGCACCGGACCTTCGGTAATGGATGCCGCATCGCGACCGCGAAATGCATTGAACCGGATACCGCCGCTAACATCGCGACTGGTCAGGTTGCCGCCAATGGCACGAACCACCGACCGGTTAACCTCGGCGATCCGCACCTGCAGATTGACCTGCAATGGCGTCGCTGTCTGCAAACGCGACAGCACCCGGGTGCCTTCGCCGACAAAGGCGCTGACCAGACGGTCGGCCTCGGCGGCGTCTTCGGGCGCGGCGACCGTGCCTGTCAGCAGCACAAAACCGTTCATGGTGTTTACGTTGATCTGCGCGTTGGGCATCGCCAGCGTCAGCATCTGGTCGATCGTCTCGATATTGTTGCCGACCCGGGCCACCACCGAATAGACGACCCGGCCGGCGGCATCGGTCGCATAAACGCTGGTTTCGCCCGGTGCCTTGCCGAACACGTAAAGCTGCGTCGATGAACGCACCTGAACATCGGCAACCGCCTGGTTGGCGACGAAAATGTCGGTCATCGGCACCGGCAGGGTGACGAGACGGCCGCGTCCGACCGATAGCAGCAGGTCGCTGTTCGGTGCGGCCGTGCCGGATCGCGCGGCCTGTGCACTGGCTGTTTCAGGGGCGGAGGCTGCGCCGGTCACGGCAACACCCATGGTCAGCGCGCCGATCATCAGCCTGGCGCGCAATGTGGTACGGTTCGTCATGTCAATTACCCCCAACCGGGACGATAGAAACCTGGTCGCCGCGCGTCACACGCACCGTCGGACCGGCCGGAACGGATGGCGCGGAACCGCCGCCCGGATTGTTCGAAGTGCCGCCGCCATTGCCGCCGCCACTCACCTGCTGCGGCAGCTGCCGCTGCGGAATGGTGCGGCGCAGATAGCGAGAAACATCGCCGCCCGTGGTGGCCCCGCTACGGTCCATCGTCGGCCGCGAACCGTTACCGCCCAGCATCCGCGCTTCGCCGCTGCGGTCGCCGTCACGCGGCACGGATACCGCGCCAGAGGCAATTGCCGCTTCCAGTTCGCCTTGCGTGTCGGCAATCGACCGCAAGGCCAGCGATACAGTGCCGGTCGTGCGGGCAACGGCAATGCTTTCGGCTATGCGCGGCGTCGCTTCCAGCGTCACCGTGGCATATAGCGTCGGCGTCGATGCACCGCTTTCGTCAGTCGGCGTGGTGCGCTGGTCGACGGCAAGCACGCGAAGGTTCCGCACCACTGTTTCCGTGGTGTACAGCTTGATCTTGTCGTTATCGTCATCCTGCAGCTCCAGTGTCAGCAGCAGGTCGACGCGGTCACCCGGAAACACGAAACCGGCAACGCCCTGGTCTGCCGACAGCGGCACCGTCACGGCACGCATGCCAGCGCCCAGCGCAGCGGCAAGAAAGCCGCGATCCTGCGGGTTGACCAGCGATCCCTTGGTCACCGGCGCACCTGCGGTCACCGCCACACGGACGACCGAACCGGCCAGATTGGTGATCTGGGCCTGGCCCTCGGTGTAATATTGATCAGGCTTGACCAGGTCGGCGGGCCATGGCTGGAACCGCAGCGCGTCGGCAGTCAGGATGGTGCCGACCGGCAGGGCGCGGGTGGCGACCAATATCTTTGGCCCGTCGATTTCCCCGGTTGCGGCTGCCTTGGCCTGCGGCGCCGACGAACCACGCATCATCTGGTTGACACCAAAAGCTGCACCGAGCGCGACAATCATCGCACCAATGATCAGCATGATCTTCTTAACGTCCATGACGGCTCGAGCCTCCTCGCAACCGGGCGAATGCCCTTGGCGATATTTGGGTTTCAGATGGTCGGGATAAGCGGGAAATGGTTAATATACTGTTGGGGCAACACCCACAGCGCGCCGGCGGCAATCGCGATGCCATAGGGCAATTCGGGTTTGGCTGCGGGTTTGCGCCATTTGATGTGGATCAGCATGGCTGCGGAAATTCCCGCGCCGCTGATCGCCATCGCCATCAGCATCGGCAAAATCAGCGCCGGTTCGATCGACAGGGCCAGCGCGCCGATCATCTTGACGTCGCCGCCACCGATTCCGCCGATGTAAAAATGAACGACAAAGCCCGCAAAAACGATCCCCGCCGTCGCGAGCTGCCAGGCAAGGCCCGGATCGAGATCGATGCCGCTGGTCAGCCACACCAGCGGTGCGACCAGCATGATTGCGAAATTGAGGCTGTTGGGAATGTCGCGGCTGCGCAAATCGCTAACCGCTGCCACGATCAGTAACGCAGCCAGCAGTCCGGCAGGCAATAATGCGGAAAGTCCCCCAGTCATGCTTGCGGGGACTAGACGAAATGCCTTGCCAAACCGTAACCAGGCGGAATGACAGGAATCAGCGACTTGGCCGTCGAAAAAGTCTCATCTGCCAACGCGGTGTTCGATCGGCGCGCCGTTCCGGCAGACGCCACCGTAGCGTATTGGCAAGCGGCCGATCGCTGGCCTTTGCGCACCATCCGCTGGGGAGCGCCCGACGCACCGCCGCTCGGCTCGCTGCTTTTTCTTGGCGGACGCGGCGACCATTATGAAAAATATCTCGAAAGTTTCGACGACTGGCGGCGGCGGGGCTGGCAGGTCGACAGCTTCGACTGGCGCGGGCAGGGCGGTTCCGGGCGGCTGGCGCGTGATCCGCATGTCGGCCACATCGATGATTTCGGCACGTGGATCGACGATCTTGCAAATTTCGTGGTCGACTGGACCGCGCGCCGCCCCGGCCCGCATATCATCATCGGCCACAGCATGGGCGGGCATCTTGTGCTGCGCGCGCTGGCGCAGCGGCGAATTGCGCCAGATGCCGCAGTGCTGGTCGCCCCGATGCTGGGCTTTACCGCACCTTACCCCGACTGGTTCGGACAAAAAGTCGGGGCATTGATGTGCCGGATCGGCGATCCCGCCCGCGCCGCCTGGAGCATGAGCGAAAAGCCCGGCAGTCCGGTCAAG
>JANNMK010000238.1:0-2815 GCA_031397785.1 Sphingomonas sp.
CCTCGTCCGGCGCCGCCGTGAGCTCCATTGCCCTTTCCACCTCGCAGAGAGGAGTCACGATGGCAGCTGCCGCCCCACCTGCCAAGCCGGTCCATGCTGCTGCCGTGGCGCTGGCTGACGAGCCAATGCCTGTGGCAGTCACCAGAGCCACCATCCAAGTCGCCCCGACAGTCTCGGCCGCGCCCATCCTCGGCCGGCAATCGCACCGTCTGTGCTCCCACCCGATAGGCGAACGCCACCGGCCACCCGCCCGCATCGACCTCGATGGCGACCCGCTCGGGCCGCAGCGCATAAAGCTCCCCCGGCCGGCCATCCGATCCTTCGATGATCTGCACATAGGCGTTGCCGTGCAGCAGCAACTGCGACGCCACCGTCGCCAGCAGCGCCTGTCCGTTGGACCGCGCTGTGACAAGCGCAACAATCGCCGCACTCTCCTCGGCCTCGCGATCCCTTCGTATGGAAGTCACCGCGCTAGCGCTTGCGCTAGGGGAAGCGACCGACGCGCTGGCGCTTGCGCTAGGGGAAGCGATGAACGCGCTAGCGCTTGCGCTAGGGGAAGCCGCCGACGCGCGAGCGTCGTCAGACGATAATTCAGAAAATAATGCCGCATGGGCAGGCTTGCTGCCCTCGATCACCACCGCTGCCGATCCCACCGCTTCGGCCAATATCCGCACACAGCGTTGCGCCACCGCATTATCGGCATAAGCCGCGCGTGCCCGGCTGGCGAAATCCCCCGGCACCTGCCCATCGGAGCCGGACCCCAAAGCCCACCCCCGCGCCAAAACCGGCCGCGCCGCATCGCGGCGAGCCTTCCACCCGAAAATATCCATGATCCGTTCCTTCCTGCCCTCTCCCGCCTGCGGGAGAGGAGCGAGACTTATGAGCGCAGCGAATTAGTCGCAGCGGTGAGGGCCCCTTTGTCCCTCTCCGGCCTGCGGGAGAGCAGCGAGACTTGCCGAGCCGCCGGCGAAGCTGGTCGCAGCGGTGAAGCGTCCGCCCCTCACAGCCCCCGCACCCGCGGGCCGCCACGCCGCTCCGCTGTCATCAGCTCGCTCAGCGCCCACACCAGAGCATCGGCGCGGTCGGGCGATCGCCCCGGCCCGGCATAGCCGCCGCCCGAAATCAGCCCGCACATCTCGTCCTCCAGCCGCGCGAACACGCCGGCATGCGCCACTCGGCCGCGCACATAGGCGATCGACACCGGCTCGGCGCGCGCCGCCTTGGCACCGCGCGCATGGACCAGCACCACTGGCAGATCGGCGGCCTCGGCCTCGATCACCCGGGCCACCATCTCGCCGCCATTATTGGCTTCGGCGACGATGCGGTCAGCCCCCCACCGCATCGCCGCCTCCGCCACGCCCCGCGCCCACCGCGCGGGCGAAGCCTTTTCGACCGTCGCATCCTCGAGCACGACATAGCGAAAGCCCGCGCCGTCATCGCCACGGTCGTCGGATAAACCGCCGGGCCCGCGGACGGACGGGAAAGGCGCCGCCAGACTTGCGCAAACGACGATGCCGCACGCATCGCCGCCGCTCGAAGCAGGCGGATCGACGCCAATGACAATCCGCGAAAAATTCAGACCCCCATCTGGTTCGGACAAAGTCGGGAAACGCTCAATCCTGCACTCCTCAATCATCGCCCGGCTCCACAGCGCGCCGGCGACATCCTCGATCAGCTCGCCGCCTATCTCCTGACGCCCCCAGCTGGTCTCACCATATTGATCCTGCATCGTCGCAATAAACGAACCGGACAGGTTGTCTCGATTGGCCAGCGTCGATCCCCCGCTGATCACGGCGTCGGGCATCGCGTAAATCCGCCGCACCAGCGGCACGGCGCGCGGCGTCGTCGTCGCGCATAGCTGCGGCCGCTCGCCCAGCCGCAATCCCAGCAGCAGATTGTCCCACGCCATTTCGCCGCGCGACCGGGCCCGCGCCCCGTCGCCGCCTGCGCTCATGCCTGCGGCGCTCGCATCCCAGCGCGCCACTTCGTCGGCCCAGGCCATATGATGCGCCGGGCCGCGCAAACCTTCGGGCTCGGCGGCGGAATAGCATCGCGCCATCGCTCCGCCCGGCCACACCACCCGCCTCAGCGCCGGGGCCCACACCGGCCTCGGCAAACCGGGCGCACAGCGCAATATCCCGCTCTCGCCTTCGATCATCACATGCCGCACATCGTCGAAACTCGCGCCAACCAGCGCGATCCGCAAACGGCCATCGGCGCGCGCGCGCGCATCCACCCACTCGGCCCCGGCGCGCGTCTTGCCAAACCCGCGGCCCGCCATGACCAGCCACAGCCACCAGTCGGACTGCACCGGCGGCAATTGCTCGGGCCGGGCGATGGTTTCCCAGTCCTCGTTCAACCGCTGCTTGATGTCTTCGGGCAGGCGGGAGACGATGCCCAACCGGTCGTCACGATCGAGGCTGCGCAATCTGTCGGCCAGCGACAGGCCTGCCCGGCCGATGCTACGCTGCATCATCGCATCCGTCCTTGGGCACACGGGCGTCGTCCATGCGGCGCTGCCCGTCTTCAGGGGCGGCCCATCCCGCTTCGATCGCCTCGATGTCCTCGCGCAACCAGTCGGCCATCTGCTGCCCGCTCGGACGCAGCGCCGTCGCCATCGTCGCGACCTGCGCCGCATTGGTCGCGGCCACATCGGCCATGTGCATCTTCATGACGCCCAGGATCAGCTGGACGCTATCGCCCGCGCTCAATGTTTCGATGGTATCCTCGTCGATCCGCCGGACCGTCTTGGTTCGCCGCACCCCGTCGAGCACCAGCGCCAGCATCTTGGCCTTGGCGTCGAGATATCCTTCGG
>JANNMK010000063.1:0-8358 GCA_031397785.1 Sphingomonas sp.
CCATTGCCCGGTGTCGGTGGCAGGCTCGGCTTCGCTCGGTTGATCGGCATAGCCATCGTCCGCCAACGGTTCGGGCGTTTCGGCGATCATCTGCTCGTGCGCGGCGGCGGCGGCGGGAATGTCGGCCAGCGGTTGCTCGGCATGTTCGTCGGGTTGTGGCGGCCCGCCAAGATCGGCTTCGTTGGCCTGGCGCGTCACCGGCCATTGACCCGCGTCGCCGCCCGCGACGGGCGCATCGCCGCCCTCGCCGCTCCATCAGCGTGCAGCCATGCAGCAACGCCATATGGCCGACCAGCACATCGTCGCCGATGATCGTCGGCACACCTGCATCGCAATGGATGATGCTGCCGTCCTGAACATTGCTGCGCGCGCCGATGACGACCCGGTCAACGTCGGCACGGATGATACTGTTATACCAGATGCTCGCGCCTTCGCCGATGGTGACATCGCCGATGATGCGGCAGCCCGGGGCGACAAAGGCGGTTGGCGCGATTTGCGGTGCCTTGCCATCGATCGCGATGATCGTCGCGCCCGGGAAGCGCTCGGACGGCGCCATCGCGGTCATTGACCGAATTCGGGCAGCATCAGCAGCGGCATCACCGATGCATAATCATCGGTCCACAGCCGGGCTTTGCGCCCGTCGTCGAGCGGACGCCAGATGCCGCGACCACCCGGTTCGCTCGCCGTCGCGACGGTCAGCCGTTGCAGCGCATCACGGTCCTGCGCCATCGCCACCCATACCGAACCAGTGCGTTCCAGCTCGATATCGGCTGCATCGGGTTCGTCATAGCGCAGCATGGCGTGCCAGCCGCCATCCTGGGTCAAGGCGCGCAGCACCGGTTCAAGGTCGATGAACCGGTTGGAGATGTGGACCAGCACGATCCCGTCGCGCTGCACCGCGCGGCCATAGATGGCAAAGGCCTGGCGGGTCAGCAGATGAAGCGGGATGGCGTCCGACGAAAAGGCATCGACGGCGAGCAGATCGAACGTGCCTGGCGCGGTTTCACCCAGTTTGAGGCGCGCGTCACCCAGCTGGATCGGTACGCCGGGCGCGCAATCCTGCATAAAACTGAAGCGGCCGCTGTCGCGCGCAATCGTCACCATCGCCGGATCGATTTCGAAAAACTGCCATTGCTGGCCCGGGCGCCGGTAACAGGCCAGCGTACCGGTGCCGAGCCCGACAACCCCCAGCGATGCGTCCGGCCCATAGAGCGCACTCGCCCGGCTGAAGGCCAGGCCGACGCCCGATGTCGGCCCGTAATATGTGGTTGCGGTGCGCGACAGGCCCGGTCTGGTCAGCTGGGTGCCATGCAATGTTGTGCCGTGCGCCAATGTCCGTTTGCCTTCAGCGACCGCGTCGCGAACCGTATAGACGCCGAAATAGCTGCGGGTCCGTCCGCCGTCCAGCGAGGTCTGGATGGTCAGCAATCCGCCGAAGCCGATCATCAGCGACACCAGCGTCATGACAAACGCGCTGCGATAGCCGATCACCAGCAAGCCGATGAAGAACAGGGCGGCGATGGCGATGGTTTCCGGCACCGAAAAATAGCCGGTCCAGGTGATGCCCAGCCAGGTTCCAACAATGATCGCCATAGCGGCAAGCGCATGGGCGATGCGGCGCTGCACCGTGGCGGTCAGTTTGAGCCATTCGCCCCAAGGCAACAGCGGCGGCAACGGAAGCAACAGCGCAGCGCCGACGACCAGCAGGGGATGTTCATACACCCAGTCGAACAGCAACGGCGCGAACAGCGCGCAGAACAGCCCGCCAACCGCCCCGCCGACAGCCATGACAAGGTAGAAAAAGGTCAGCTGCTGCGGTTCGGGACGCAGCGAATAGAGCCGTGAATGCAGCGACACGGCGACGGTGAACAGCATCACGAGGCTGCTTGCGGCGATGGCAAAGCCGCCATTGCCCTGGCTCATCAGCGATATGCCGCCGGACATCACCAGCATCGCCGGTGCCAGCAGGGCAATGAAATTGGCCAGCATCCGTCGCTCGGCAAAGGCGATCGAGAAGCTGAGCAGATAAAGGCCGAGCGGTATCGCCCACATCAGCGGCATGGCCACGATGTCGGTGGTAAGATGGGTCGTCGTCGACAGCATCAACCCGGAAGGAATCGCCGACAGCGCGATCCATAGCGCAATGCGCCCCGCCGTCGGCCGGGCTGCATCGCCCGCGGCCGTTTGCGATGCATCGGCCATCGCGGCACCCGGCCGGGTCGTCGCTCCGGACCGCGCCGCCACTGCGCGCACTACGGTAAACCCGCACAGGCCGACCAGCAGGATAAGGCCAAGATACAGCGCGCTCCAGCCCCAGCTTTGCGCCTGCAGATCGAGCATCGGTTCGACCAGCAGCGGGTAGGCCAGCAGGCCGCCAAAGCTGCCGAGATTGGATGCGGCATAAAGCGCATAGGGGTTGGCCCCCGGCGCGCTGTCCGAAAACCAGCGCTGCATCAATGGCGCCTGCGCCGACACCGCAAACAGCAGCGGGCCGATGGAGGCGAGCAGCAGCACCGGAACGAACAGAAACACCTCATTGTCGGACGGCGGGGTCAGGTTGGCGAGGCCGACCGGCAGGAACACCACGGCCAGCACCAAGAGGCCGCAGTGCAGCAACGCCTGGGTGCGCTGGTTGAAACGGCCCAGCCAGTGCGCCCAGGCATAGCCGCCGAGCAACAGCGCCTGATAGACCAGCATCGCGCTGTTCCACACCGCTGGCGCCCCGCCGAGCCGGGGCAGCGCCATACGGGCCACCATCGGCTGGACCAGAAACAGCAGGAAGGATCCGATGAGGATGGTCGCGGTGAACAGCAGGCGCGGGTTACCCGCACGGGCAGCGGGGATCGCCGATGTGTCGAGGGGCTGGGCCGCGGTTTCGGTTGTCATTTTCGGGTCCAGTCCTGTTGGTCGATGCCGTAGACAAGGGTATCGATCTGCCCCCTAGCATGATCGAGGTTATGATCGAGTTGACGATAACGCACCATGCCGAGCCGCTGCATCAGTCCCCATGACGCGGCATTCTCCCGCACCGTGAAGGCGACGATCCGCTCCAGCGCAAAGCGGTCGAACCCGGCGGTCAGACAGGCTTCTGCCGCCTCCCGCGCATAGCCCATGCCCCACGCATCCTCGCGCAATCGCCAGCCGATTTCGGTCATTCCGGCCACCGGCGTGGCGGGCCGCTCGGTCACATACAGCCCGCACAGGCCGAGCAAGCCAGCATCGCTTTTGCGTTCGACGATCCAGAAGCAATAGCCATGCGCCGCCTGGCATGCCTGCATCCGTTCGAACAATCGGGTATATAGTGCATCGTCGCCCGGCCCGCCCAGCCACTGCATGACCGCAGGGGTATTGAGAGCCGCCATGAACGGAGCAATATCGCCCTCGTCCCAGGTACGAAGCACCAGCCGCGGCGTTTCGGCAACGCATTCAGCCATGGATAAGGCGTGCAGCCTGTGCCGCGTGGTATGTCCAGACACCCGTCGCCCCGGCCCGTTTGAACGCCAGCAATGTTTCGAGCATCAGCGCGTCGCGATGTCCCATGCCGGCCGCCGCTGCCGCCTCGATCATCGCATATTCGCCTGACACCTGATAGGCAAAGACAGGTATGTCGAACGACTGCGCCACACTGGCGACGATATCGAGATAGGGCAGGCCGGGTTTGACGATGATGCTGTCCGCCCCTTCGGCTATGTCCTGTTCGACCTCGCGCAGCGCCTCGCGCGCATTGCCCGGGTCCATCTGATAGCCGCGCTTGTCGCCCTTCAGCAGCCCGCGTGAGCCGACCGCATCGCGGAACGGCCCGTAAAAGGCGCTGGCATATTTGGCCGCATAGCTCATGATCTGGACATCCGAATGCCCCGCCGCTTCCAGCCCGGCGCGGATCGCCGCCACCCGCCCGTCCATCATATCCGACGGCGCGACAATGTCCGCCCCTGCATCGGCCAGCACCAGGGCCTGCCGCGCCAGCACATCGACCGTCGCATCATTGACCACTGCGCCCGAGGCATCGACCAGGCCGTCCTGACCATGGCTGGTATAGGGATCGAGCGCGACATCGGCGATGACACCGATGGCATCGCCCAGCGCGTCCTTTACCGCAGCGATGGCGGTGCAAACCAGGTTGCCGCAGTTCAGCGCCTCACGCCCGTTGTCGCTGCGCAAATTGGCCGGCGTATTGGGAAACAGGGCAATCGCCGGGATGCCGAGCGCCACAGCCTCCCGCGCGCGATCGACGATGGCGGCGACAGGCCAGCGCGAAACGCCGGGCAATGTGGGAATCGCAGCATTTTCGTCGCCGTCGCAGACGAACAGCGGCCAGATGAGGTCGCTGCTGTGCAGGCGATATTCGCGGTGCAGTTCCCGGCTCCAGGCGGCCTTTCGCGGACGGCGCAGGCGGGTGGCGGGATAATGGCTCATCAGACGATCGCTATTGCCGAACGCGGCGCTGGCGGCAAGCGGTGTCAGCGCCCGTCGCGCACCGTCGTCCGCACCGTAGCTGGCGATATTGCGGGGGCCGCCGGGGCCGCCGATCCGGCAGCAGTCCGCACCGGCGCGCGCATCGCCGCGCCGAACGGCACCGCCGCCATCTGGTCGATCCGCGCCCGGAATGCGGCAAGGTCGCCGCCCGACAAAGCGGCGCGCGTCGTGAACCGCACCGATGCCGGATTGACGGCACGGCCGCCGCGATAAAGTTCATAGTGAAGATGCGGCCCGGTCGACATGCCGGTCGACCCGACATAGCCGATGATCTGGCCGCGCCGCACCCGCTGCCCCGGGCTGACCGCAATCCGGCTCATATGACCATAGCCTGACCCCAGGCCCTCGGCGTGGGTCAGCTTGACGAAGCGGCCATAGCCGCCATTATATCCGGCAAAGGCGACCGTGCCGTCGGTCACGGCATAAATCGGTGCGCCATGCGGTGCGCCGAAATCCATGCCATTATGCATCCGGCGATAGCCCAGGATAGGGTGGCGGCGCGATCCGAAGCCGGATGTGATGCGGCCCTGCACCGGCCACGACAGGCCGCTGCGCTGTTGCCCGACACCCGATGCCTCGAACCATTGGCGGCTGCCGTCCACGGTCCATGGCAACATCCGCAGCTTGGCCTGGCCGCCACGATGCAGACCGGCAAATATCAGTTCGCCGACCTCGGTTTCGCCGGTTTCGGCGCGGCGGTGGGCGACGATGATATCATATTCGTCATCCGCGCGGATGTCGCGCCCGACCGATACCTGCCCGGCGATCACCCGCAGATAGGATTGGATGGCGCTGGGCGGTGCACCGGCGGCGCGCGCGGCGCGATAAAGGCTGTTGCCGACCCGCCCGCGGATGCGCAGCGGCGTATCGTCGACGGCTATCCTGATCCGCTCCATCCTGAGACTGCCGGCTTCGCGCGCCAGTTCGAGGCGCAGGTCGAGCGCGGCGCGAAAAGCGAGGCTTTCGACAGGGCGCGGATCGGTGCGCACGGCGCGCCGACCCAGAATGATGTCGACTTTCGTGCCCGACGCGATGGCGCCGAGCGGGATCGCGCCTGCGACCATATCGGCGATGCGGCGCGCCTCGCTGCCACCAACGCCCGATCGTTCGAGCAGACGGGTGAAACTGTCGCCCTGACCAAGTGTTGCGGTCAATTCGACCCGCGGGCGTTCGGGCGCGACGGCCAGCCTCTGGACAGCGTCGGTTGCAGCCATGCGGCGGCCGGTGTCCGCACCCCATGCCAGCGGCGCGATGGTCAGCGCCCGTGCTTCCTCCCAGTCACCGGGCGGCATCGCTGCCGCCATGGCCTCGACCGGACGGATGCCGGGCCAGCAGGCGATGGCGGTGCCGCACAGCAGAACCAATGTTGCAAAGCCCCGCCACCAGATGCGCGATCCGATGTCGCGCCCCAGATCGGGTGCCCATTCGATGTCCGCCAGCCGATCGCACCAGGCGGGGCGGACGGCGGCTGCAGGCGCACCGGCAGGGCCCGGCGCGCCAGCAGGCGCAGTGGCGATCGCCTGCGCCAGGGACAGCGCCGCCACGCCGGTCGGCGCAGCGTCGCGATACAGTTCCTGGAACGCGTTTCTAAACAAATGGCGACCCCCGGATCGGTCCGCATTGTTCGGCCCGATATCCTATCGGCCGTTGCGGATGAAGATCCAACTTATCCATGCCGTCGTCTGTAGACGTCGATGGTTAATGTCAATTTAAGCCGCGCGAGATTCGCGACGGGCTGCGGCCATGCACCCCGCTGGCGCGACGACCCGCCTGTTTCCGTCAGGATTTGCGGTTTGCGGCGCGGTGTGAACCGGTTTCTGCCCGCCGGACATCGGCCTGGCGCATCTGTCTCTTGCCGACCCGGAATTTCGCTTGCCGTGCGTGCGCGGGCGCGCAAGGAAGGGGGGGATGACCCGCTTCGTTCGCTCTGCTCTGACCGCCGTACTCGGCCCCACCAACACCGGCAAAACGCATCTGGCGATCGAACGGATGCTTGGCCATTCCAGCGGGATGATGGGTTTTCCGCTGCGCTTGCTGGCGCGCGAAGTTTATGACCGGGTCGTCGCCATACGCGGCGTCGGCGCAGCGGCGCTGGTTACCGGCGAAGAACGCATCTGGCCGGACACCGCCAAATATCTGTTATGCACCGCCGAAGCGATGCCGCTCGCCGCATCCGCCGACGATGGCGCGGCGGCCGACGGCCCGCGCGACGTCGCCTTCGTCGCGCTCGACGAAGCGCAGATCGGCGCGGATCGGGAACGCGGCCATATCTTCACGACCCGCATGCTGCATGCGCGCGGCCGTGAAGAAACCATGATCCTGGGCTCCGCGGCGCTGGCCCCGGTGGTGCGCAATCTGCTGCCCGAAGCGGAGATTGTCGCCCGTCCCCGCTTTTCCACCTTGTCCTATGACGGCCCGCGCAAATTGTCGCGGTTGCAGCCGCGCACCGCCATCGTCGCCTTCTCCGCCGAGGAAGTCTACACCATTGCCGAGGCGCTGCGCCGCATATCGGGCGGAGCGGCGGTGGTGATGGGCTCGCTCAGCCCGCGCACCCGCAATGCCCAGGTGGCGATGTTTCAGGCGGGCGAAGTCGACTATATCGTCGCCACCGACGCCATCGGCATGGGCCTCAACCTCGATGTCCGGCATGTCGCCTTCGCCAGTCTGACCAAATTCGACGGGGTGCGGCACCGGCGGCTGACGGTCGCTGAAATGGCGCAGATCGCGGGCCGGGCCGGGCGCCATCAGCGCGATGGCAGTTTCGGGTCGATCGGTGCGGATGCGGCGTTCGAGCCAGAGGAAATCGCCAATATCGAGGAGCATCGCTTCGCGCGTCTCGACTGGCTTTACTGGCGCAATCCCGCGCCTCGAATGGACAGCGTCGGTGCGCTGATCCGCGATCTGGAAGCGCCGCCGCCGGACATCATGTTGCGGTCCGCTCCGGAGGCGACCGACCTTGCGGTCCTCAAACGGTTCGAAAGCGATGCAGAGGCGATGGCGCTGGTCGACGGGGCAGCATCGGTGCGCCGTTTGTGGGGTGCCTGCTCGCTGCCCGATTTCACGCGCGCCGGGCCGGAAGCGCACGGCCGTCTGGTCGCCCGGCTGTGGCGCGATCTTGCCACCGGCAACGGCCATGTCGACGCCGACTGGTTTGCGGGGCAATTGCGCGCGCTCGACATCACCGAAGGGCCGATCGAAACATTGGCGGATCGCATCGCCCGGGTGCGGACATGGTGCTACATCGCCCAGCGTCCCGACTGGCTCGCCGATGCCCCGGGCCATGCCGATGCGGCGCGCGCTATCGAAACCCGGCTGTCGGATGCGCTGCATAGCGCGCTGACTGCGCGCTTTGTCGATCGGCGCACCACCGTGCTGCTACGCGCATTGGGGGAGGACGCGGCAGCCCTGCCGGTCGTGGTGACCGACGATGGCGTGGTGACCGTCGACCGGGAAGCGATCGGCCGCCTTGACGGTTTCAGCTTCACGGTCGATCCGGCGGCGCGGGCCGCCGACCGGCGCATGTTGCTGGCCGCTGCCGAACGCCATCTCGCTGTCGAACTGGCTGCCCGTGCCACCGCGCTGGCCGCATCGCTGCACCACCAGCTCGAACTGGTGCTTGCGCCTGGAGAGGCCCCGGCGCTGCACTGGCGGCCCGATCGGCCGGCCGGCGCGCCGCAGGCCGACGGCCCCTCGATTCGTGTCGCCACGCTGACCCGCGGCAAGCATCTGCTCGCCCCGCGGATCGCCCTTGAAAAACCGGTTGCCGCGCTCGACAGTCATATTGTCGAGGCGGTCACGGCGCGGCTCAAGACGTTCGTCGATACCGCCGTCGGCCATCATCTCGAGGTGATGACCGCGATGGCGACGCGGGCCCGCGATTCC
>JANNMK010000008.1:0-6431 GCA_031397785.1 Sphingomonas sp.
TGCGGTTGGCGGGATTGCCCCAGACGTGCTGGCTGAGCAGCGGGTTGGTCAGCGCCTGGCTGAACGCGTCCATCGCCACCATGGCGAGGATGAGATCGGGGAGCGGGCCGTTGGTTTCGCGGGGTTCGGCGAACAGGCCGATATAGAATTCGACATTATCCGGCGTGCCGTAGAGCCGCTTGATTTCGTTGGCGAGCGCGGTGCGGCGTGCCTGTTCGGCGGGGTTTTTGGATGTGCCGGTGATGTCCGCGAAGCTCTTGGCGCGCTTCATCCCCATCGCTTCGCGATAGTCATTGTAGGTAGCGATATTGTTCGTACGTGCCTGTTTGATGGCGTGTTTCTCGGCCCGGATCAGAAAGCTCGCCGAATTGCCTAGGCCGAGCTCAGTGGCGGCGTTGGCGCTGATCGCGACAAAGGCGTTGGCGAGGCCGCCGGTGACCAGCGGGCGATTGTCGAACAACAGCGCCGCGCCGCTGACCGGGCCGTGCCAGTCGAGATTTTCGGGCACGAGGCTGTGCCAGCGATAGAGCAGGCTGAATTCGGCGGTCATCCAGTTGGGGCGGTTCCAACCCGCCTTCCACGCGACCTTTGGCTCCGACACGAAGCGAAAGACCGAGGTGTTGATATGGTTGATATATTCCTCGATCACGATCTTGATGAACATCACGATGAGGATGTTGCGCGCGGTTTCGAAAACGCGGTCGTCGTCCCACGCGGGGTGGTTGGCTTCGAGCATCGCCGCGAGCCGGTTATGCTCACGCAGGAACAATGTGTTGAGCATCGTTACCTGCGGCGTCGCATTGGCGCGATCGCCGCCCACTGCAAATATGTGTGCGAGCCGGTCGGCCTTGTCGGCGGCGACGGCTGGCGGATCGGCGGGGTTGGGGGCTAGCCGGTCGATGCCAAGCGGCTGATCGAGGATCGATACGCCGCTGGCATCGCGAAACTCAGCCCGGACCTTGCCATCGGGACCGTAGAAAAAGGGGGGGTGCTCCTCTCCGTTCAGGATCTGGCTTTTGAGGCGGCCGCGCTGGCCGGGGGTTTGCGATTTCAGCCGCAGGACATCGGTTTGCGCTTCGTTGCGACCATAGAGCGGGCTCTGGTCAATCTCGTGATTGGAGGTCGAGCGGCGGCGGTCTTCGACGCCAGAGCCGAACGGCGGGTCGTTAGCGAGGCGGGTGCGGATGAAGCCGTCGGTCAGATATTGGGCAAAGGCAGGGAACAGTACGGTCGATTTGGGGCAGACGCGCTGGCCCGATGGGGCGGCGGCAAACAGCGCGGCGACGGCATCGACCGGCGGCGCGCGGGTGCCGAGTGCCTCGGTCGGCGGATAGGGTTTGGCCGGGAGCAGGCGGGCGTTGAAACTGCGGTCGGTAAGGCCGGACCAGCTGATATAGCCGTGTTTGGTCGTCCACGGATGCGGGCGGTTGCGGCCGGCGTCGACCAGCTTGTCGATCAGAAATTCGTTGATTTCGCCCGCGCCGACGATGGCGGTGAGTGCCTCTATCGCGAGGTCTTCGAGTGATCCGGCCATGGCCTGCCCTTTCCCGAATGCGCCGACGCATCGAGTCGGCAGCGCAATGATAGGCAGGTGCATTGGGAACGCGCGTGACTGGAGTCACGTTAGCGGGGAATTAGCCATCGCGTGAGAAACGCAGACCACTGGCGAGGATTGGTTGGCGGCACTATAGTGAGAAAATGAGCATAGACACACTTTCCCAACCAACCCGGTCATCAACCGCCTCAGACCGGCTTGCAGCTTTGCGCGCCGAACTGAGGCGACAGGGGATCGACGGGTTTATCGTGCCGATTTCCGATGAGCATATGAGCGAATATGTCGGCAGCTATGCTCAGCGATTGCAATGGCTGACCGGATTCGGCGGATCGGCGGGGACGGCCGTGGTGTTGACCGAAAAGGCGGCAATTGCGGTCGACGGACGATATGAGATCCAGGTGCGCGATCAGGTGCCGGGCGATCTTTACGACATCATCGACATTCCCAAAGGCACTTTGTCGGGCTGGATTGCGGGCAATGCCCCGGACAATGCGCGCATTGGCTATGATGCGTGGCTGCACGGCGAACAATGGGCTGCGGCGATGGCGCGTGCGCTCAAGCCCGCAGGCGTGAATCTGGTCCCGGTGAGCGGTAATCCGGTCGATGCGGCGTGGGTGGACCGCCCGGGCGAAAGCGACGCGATGGTCACGGTACAGGACGACGCGTTTTCCGGCCGATCGTCCGCCGACAAGCGGGCGGCAATGGGTGACTGGCTGCGCGCGCACAAGCTCGATGCCACGGTTATGACCGCGCTCGATTCGATCGCTTGGACGTTCAATATTCGCGGCGCCGATGTGGCGCGTACCCCCGTCACACTGGCCTTTGCGCTGCTGCACGCCGACGGCACGGCCGACCTGTTCATCGATGGTCCGAAGATGACGCCAGACGTTACAACGCACCTCGGCAACGCGGTACGTGTGCAGCCGCGCGCCACCTTTGCCGAAAGCCTCGACCATATGGCGGGCAAGCGGGTGGCCATCGACCCCGAACGGACGGTTGCTGCGATTGTCGCGCGGCTGGAAGCGGCGGGCGCGATCGTCGAGCGGCACCGCGATCCGGCGGTGCTGGCCAAAGCGATCAAGAACCCGGTGGAGGCAGCGGGTATCCGCGCCGCGCACGTCCGAGACGGCGTGGCGGTAACCCGCTTCCTGCGCTGGGTCGAAGCGGAAGCGCCCAAGGGCGGCGTCGACGAGCTCACCGCGGCGGCCAAGCTGGAGGCGATGCGGCGGGAGAGCGGCGCGCTCGTCGACCTGTCGTTCGACACGATTTCGGGGGCCGGGCCCAATGGCGCGTTGATGCATTACCGGGTGAGCGAGGAAACCAACCGGCCGCTCGAGACGGGCACATTGTATCTGGTTGATTCGGGCGGGCAGTATCGCGATGGCACGACCGACATTACCCGTACCATCGCCATCGGCCAGCCGACTCAAGAGATGCGGCGGCGTTACACGCAGGTGCTTAAGGGGCATATCGGTCTAGCCATGGCGCTGTTCCCTGCTGGAACGCGCGGTAGTCAACTCGACATATTGGCGCGGATGCATCTGTGGGCCGATGGCGTCGATTACGGGCACGGCACTGGCCATGGCGTTGGCCATTTTCTGAGCGTGCATGAAGGGCCGCAGCGGATCGCCAAGCCCGCAGGCGGGCAGGCTGGAACCGAGGAGCCGTTGCAGGCCGGAATGCTGCTGTCGAACGAGCCGGGCTATTACAAGCCAGGGCATTTCGGCATCCGCATCGAAAATCTGGTGATGGTGGTGCCGCGCGAGGTTGCGGGCGCTGAACAGGAGATGCTGGGTTTCGAAACCGTGACCTTTGCACCGCTCGACCGCCATCTGATCGACATCGAACTGCTGACCGGTCCCGAACAGCGTTGGGTTGATGTCTATCACGCCGCGGTGCTCGACAAGGTCGGAGCCGAGCTGGGCGAGGGCGACCGGATCTGGCTCGAAGCAGCATGCGCTCCGCTCGGCAGCGTCTGAGGACGTAAACCATGAATCGCGACTGGTGGCAGGTGCAACGCGACCGTTTTGCGGTGCTGCACGACGTGCGGGTGCGGTATAATGAGATCGACGGGCAGCAGATTGTCTTCAACGGCAATTACCTGATCTACGCCGACATTGGCGTGACAGAGCTGTTCCGGGCGCTCGGTGAAGGCCAGCCGGGGCCGTTTTTCGCGCAATATGGCACCGATATCGTCGTCGTGAATGCTGAGCTAGACTATCATGCATCGGCCATTCTTGACGATGTCATCACCATCGCGGCGCGGGTAGCGCGGTTCAGCCGGTCGAGCTTTACGATTCATGTTGCGCTGTTTCGGGGGGCGGAGCGGCTGACCGATATGGCACTGACCTATGCGCACGTCGAAATGGACCGATCGAAAGCGACGCCGCTGCCCGGCAGCTTCATTGCCGATGTGCGCAGTTTCCAGCCCGATCCGCCGGAGCAGGCAATGTCGAAAGGATAAAAAAAGGGGTCGCCCGAAGGCGACCCCTTGAGGAGGATTGGGAGAGAGTGCCTCGAAAGGCACCGTCGATATGAGTTGATTCCTTTATTGCTGCAACTGCGAAATAAACAAGATGGATTGCAAATAATGCAATCGTCTTTGACAGCCAGTCAGTGTGTCGCCGATACGCTGCGTTCGACGCCACTTGCCGCCAACTGCCGGTCGATTTCTGCAATCAGGCGATCAAGACCGGACCGATCAGCGGCCTCGGCACGTGCCACCAGCACGTCCTGCGTGTTCGACGCACGTAGCAGCCACCAGCCGTCTGAGGTCATTACCCGGGCACCGTCCGTGCGGTCGACACGTGCGCCAGCCGCCGATAGCCGGGCGAGCACTTCGTCAATCACCGCGAACTTGCGGCTTTCATCGACCTGAAAACGTAGTTCCGGGGTATTTACCATGGGGGCCATATCGCCGCGTAATTGTGTGACCGATTTACCCAATATGGTGACTGCCTCGATAAGCTGCACTGCAGCATAAAGCGCATCGTCGAACCCATAATAGCGATGGGCAAAGAAGATATGCCCGCTCATCTCACCGGCCAGCGGCGATCCGACTTCTTTCATTCTGGCCTTGATCAGGCTGTGCCCGGTTTTCCACATCATCGGCGTTCCGCCCAGAGCGGCGATCCGGTCGAACAATGACTGGCTGGCCTTTACATCGGCGATGATGGTTGCACCGGGTACGTCTCTCAGCACCATTTCGGCGTAAATCTGCAAGAGCTGATCGCCCCAGATGACGCGGCCTTCCCCATCGATCGCGCCGATTCGGTCGCCATCGCCGTCAAAAGCGACGCCGAAATCGAGCGACTTTTCGGCGACAAGAGCGCGCAGATCGGCGAGATTCTTCTCCTCCGTCGGATCAGGATGGTGGTTAGGAAAATGTCCATCGACTTGTGTGAAAAGCGTGAAATGTTCGCCCGGCAGCCGTTTCACCAGCGCTTCGACGACCGGCCCCGCCGCGCCGTTACCCGCGTCCCAGCCGACCCGGCATGGCTGGCCGGTGAATCCCTGCAACAGGCGATCGACATAGGCATCAAGCACATCGGCGGCTTCGACAGTCCCCGGCGCGACATCCCAATCGGCAGCAGCGGCCATCGCGCCCAGCGCTTGAATTTGCGCGCCGTAAAATGGCGCACCTTGCATCACGAATTTGAAGCCGTTGTAATCGGGGGGATTATGGCTGCCGGTTATCTCTATCCCGCCATCGGCCTTTAGGTGGTGCGTTGCGAAATAAAGCATCGGCGTGGATGACTGACCGATGCTGACCACCGAACACCCGGCAGACGACAGGCCGGCGACCAGCGCGTCGGCGAGCATCGGTGAGGATAGCCGCCCATCATAGCCCACGACGACGCGTGATCCGCCGGCGCGCTGCACCATCGTCCCGAAACCGCGCCCGATTGCGGTAGCATCGGCAATGGTCAGCGTATCACCGACGACGCCGCGAATATCATATTCGCGCAGCAGCGTAGCGTGAAAGCCATGGGGCAAGTCGGTCATGAGCGGGCAGCAGTCCTGATCTGGTGAAGGAATGTCAGGCTAACCCCCGGCATGCACCAGCGGTTCCGACACGCCGCGGCTCTGCGGCGATGGCAGCGCCAGACCGGCCAGCATTTCACGCAATTCCTGCCGTGCGGCGATATGGCTGGTGCCCAGTTCGCCCAATTGTCCGCGGTCGAGCAAGGTGAGGCCGGAAGGGAAAAGTTCACGGAACACGACGCGCTCAGACAGACCGGGGACGATGCGAAAGCCGACCCGGCGGGAGAGTTCCCCCATAGCCTCCCCCACGCGGCGCATGTTGCGCGCCTCCAGGTGCTGGATGCGGTTTCTGAGCACCACCCAGTCGATCGTGCCGCCGTCGATCTGGGCGCGGGTCTTGCGCGCGTTCCAGATAAGTTCGGCGTAGAAACTGGGGCGGGAGACTTTGAAACTTTCCGAATCGACCTGGCCGATCAGATCGAAATCGACGAAGCTGTCGTTCATCGGCGTGACTAGCGTGTGCGCGAGCGTTGCCATATGCCGCGCCAACCCATCATCACGCCCCGGTGTATCGACCACCAAGAAATCGGCACCATCGGCAAGGGCAATCAGCTTTTCGCCCATCGCCTCCACCGGGCCATCGCCGAACACGTCGAAGCGCGGGGTAGCCAGCGTGATTCCGCGCCGGGCGGCGGTAGCGGTACGGTTTTCGAGATAGCGGTGAAAGGTCCGCTGGCGATGATCGAGATCGAGCCCCGAGACGCGGGCACCCATCCCGGAAAGCGCGACCGCGACATGGACGGCGCAGGTCGATTTGCCGGTGCCGCCCTTTTCATTGGCGAAGACGATAATATGGGGGCCCGAGACAGGAGGGCTGGGAATCGCGGCTGAC
>JANNMK010000069.1:0-5537 GCA_031397785.1 Sphingomonas sp.
CGAGGAAATCCTGCTTCCCATAGCGTGGCCCTTTGAACACACGGGCCATGCCACTGCCCAGCGCCTTCAGCTCGCGCATCGAATTGCCGCTGATCGTCGCGCCGAGCGCCGATCCGCCGATGATCATCATTTCGAGCGGTACAGCATGCATCAGCACACCCATGCTGCCGCCGCTGATTAGGAAACCACCGAGCACCATGACGAGCAGGACGACGATGCCGATGACAGCAAACATTGGCGATGGTCCCCCGATATGATGCCGACAAGAAACGCTCGCCGCTCGAAGGATAATAACGGCCATGCGCCGCAGACTTTATGCTGCAACGGGCGGTTTCTCCGGGACTAGCCCAATATGTCGAACAGCGTCTGCCGGTTGATCCGCGCAAAAACCGCCTGCGCCGCTTCCAGGCTGACCTGACGACCTTGCAGGCGGGCAATGACCGTCGCAATGTCCGCGCCTTCCAGCGTGTTGCGCTGCTCGATCAGCCGCACATCGGCGCCGGCCAAATCGTCTCGCCGCCGCTCGATGCGCTCGGCGACCGCTCCGGCTGTTGCGCGCGCACCTCCAATATGGGCGATCGCACTATTGATGGCATCGAGGCTCGCCGCCGTCGCACCTTGGCGAGACGCGGCGTCGTCGATCTGCAAGGCACTTGCTGCATCGCCAAGCAGGTCGACTATCGAGCGGTCGGCGACCGCAAAGCCCTGATCGACGGCCATCCCCGGCGCCACCTTTTGCCCCTGACCGACTGGAATAGAGAGGGCTTCGTCATCGGGAAACAAACGGTTGCCGCCTGCGTCTCGCGACAGCGCATAGCCGGCGATTTCGGCCGCGAAACCCCGTAACTGATTGGCGGCAATGTCCCGCACGTCGGCAGATTGCAGCCCGCTACGCGCAGCCAGCAATACCGCAGCAGCGGCATCAAGCAGCGATTGGGTCCCTGAAAATGCGGTATCGACGGCAGCAGCCATATCGGCGGCACGGTCGACATTGATTTTCCAGTTCGCATTATCCGCCTGGGCGCGCACGATATCGGCAACCTGCCTCGATCCCACAGGATCGTCTGACGGTGCCTGGATGCGGCGCTCCGTCGCAATTTCGGCCTGGTCGCGCCGGATATCGGCGGCCAGCCGCTGTTGCCGCGCGATGTCCAGATTGACGCGAAGGCGGGTAGCGCCGATCATGGGATCTTTACCTCGTTGCGTTCAGCAGTGTGTCGAGCATGTCACGCGCGACCGCCAGTATCCGCGCCGCCCCGCCATAGGCCTGCTGCAGGCGCACCAGATCGGCAGCCTCACGGTCGAGATCGACACCGCCGATCGCATCCAGCGAGAGCAGCGCATTGTCCCGCAATATCGTCTGGGCTTGCGCCTGTCCCGTCACGCTGGCCAGCGACTGGGCATTGTCCGCCACCAGATCCGACCAGCGACGCTCGATTGCGCCATCTGTTCGCACCGTCGCCAATGCCAAGAGATTGCCATTGGCAGCAATGCTCGATGCAGCGGCAACCTCGCCAGGATCGAGCGTGACAGCAGCAAGACCATCAGCGCCGTCACCCAGCAACAGCGGTCGCCCGGTGGCGCCCGATGCATCGATGCCGCTGCGCGACCAGGCATTGAAAAGTGTCGCACTATCATTGGCCAGCCGGTCGAGACTGGTTTTGGCGTCAGCAATGGCCGATGTCGCCGCGTCCAGTCCTGCCAAAGCCCCGCCATCAGGCACAAATGCTTCCGACCCCCGATCGCTGGTAACCATCAGGACCGGTTCGCCGTCGCCGCTTTTGCCGACCACCAATCGAGCTGCACCGCGGCCATCGAGCAGCGGCAGCGTCGGCACCGCGAGTGAGGTGACCGCCACCGATCCATCGTCGGCAATGGCGCTGGAAAAGCGGATATCGCCGGCAAGTGTTGCAAGCATCGTATCGCGCTGATCGTCGAGACCGGCGCGCTCGCTTGACCCGGGCGATGTGACGCGGATCTGGCGATTGACGGCATCGAGCGAGGCAAGGGTTTGCGTGACCGCGCTCGCGCGATCGTCGATCGATGCACGGACCCCGCTGGCAAGGCTTCGCAACGCCGCCGCGGTATCGCGAAAACCCGTCGCCATCGTGTCGATAGCGGTCAGAAATTGCGTCCGCCCGATCTGCGATGCGGGATCGGCAGCGAGACGTTGCGCGGATGTAAATACCGCCGTGATCGATTGGCCGACGCCGCCGGGTCCGTCGTCGAGCGCAGTTTCGATGCGCTGCAGCCACAAGCGTTCGGTTTCGGATGCCGCTGCTGCCCCGGTCGCATCGCGCACTTCGCTGGCCAGAAACCCGTCCCAGCCACGCACGACAGTGTCGCCGACAACCCCGTTGAACCGGACAGAGGCGCGATGGCCGGTCACCGGCGCCTCGCTCATCAGCACGCTGCGGCGCACATAGCCGGGAGTTTCAGCATTGGCGACATTGTCACCCACGGCCGATAGCGCATTGCGATACGCCATGACCGCCGATGAACCAATGGCGAGCAGATCGCTCATGGCTGGTGCTGCCCTGCGTCGGTGTCGCCAAATTGCTGCATCAACAGGTTCGCCACCCCGAACTGGCCGCGCGCCGCCATGTCGTCGGCCAGCCGGGCATCGGCCATGTCGCGAAACTGGCCGCTCGAAGCGCTGGCAAAGGGGTCGTCGGTCAGGCTGGCTGCACGCATAGCGCCGATCATCTGACGGACGAAAACCGCTTCGAAAGCTTCCGCCGCCGCGCGCAACTGCTGCTGGCGGGGAGCGATTTGTCGACCGATCGCCGAACCATGAACCGGGGTCGTCATAACACCACCAGTTCGGCATGGAGCGCGCCCGCCTGTTTCAGCGCCTCGAGAATGGCAACCAGGTCGGACGGTCCGGCGCCAATCAGGTTCACTGCGCGGACGATTTCTGAAAGCGACGCTCCGCCGCTCCATTCGAACATGGATGACCCACGCTCTTCGACAGCGATATCGCTCGCCGGTTCGATGGTGGTCTGCCCGTCGGAAAAGGGAGCGGGCTGCGACACGGTGGGATCTTCGGCGACCTCCACGGTCAGGCGGCCGTGGCTGACCGCGGCGCTGCCGATGCGCACTGCGCCATTGATGACGATGGTGCCGGTGCGCGAATTGACGATCACCCGCGCCGCCGCTTGCGCAGGAGTGACGGCGATATTCTCGATCCGGCTCATCAGCGCAGTTCGCACTGCATTGCCGGGCGGTGCTTCGATGACAATGGACACCGCATCGATGGCGCGGGCAGTGGCCTGGCCCAGATCACGGTTGATCGCTGCCGCGACAAGGCCTGCGGTGGTTAGGTCGGTATCGGCCAGGTTGAATATCAGCGTCGGTTCGGTGGCGAACCCGGCGGCAACCTCGCGCTCGACGGTCGCGCCGGACGGAATGCGACCGGCCGAGGGAACATTGACCGTCAGCTGCGATCCGTCCTGCGCCGAAACACCCAATCCGCCGACCGCTAGATTGCCTTGCGCCATCGCATAAATCTCTCCATCCGCGCCGCGCAGCGGTGACAGGATCAGCGTGCCGCCGCGCAGCGATCGGGCGCGTCCGATGGCGGAGACCGTCACATCCATGCGCTGACCGGGTTTGGCAAAGGGATTGAGCTCGGCAGTAATCATCACCGCTGCGGCGTTTTTCAAGGCCGGATTGACGCCGGGCGGCAACTGCATCCCCAGTCGAGACGCGACACCCGCCATTCCCTGGGTCAGATACTGAAGATTGTCGTCGCCCGTCCCGGCAAGTCCGACGACGATGCCGTAACCGACCAGCTGATTGGGCCTGACCCCTTGGAAACTGCCCAGATCCTTGATCCGGGTCGCCTGTGCGGGACTGGCAGGCAGCAGGGCCACTGCTGCGACGATTAGCCAATGGCAAAGACTGCGGAGCATCATCGAATTCCTTCAAAAAGGACTGAGCATCGAGAAAAAGCGCTGCAGCCATCCCTGGCGACTGGCGCGGGCAATTTCGCCGCGCCCGGTGTAATCGATCCGGGCATCGGCAATCCGGGTGGAAAGCACGCGATTGTCGGCACCGATATCGGCGGCACGGACAATGCCGCTGACCCGCACCATTTCATTGCCCCGGTTGATCCGCACCAGCTTCTCGCCGCGCACCAGCATGGTGCCATTGGCCAATATTTCGGCGATGGTGACGGTAATTTCACCCGACAGCGCATTGGCCTGGGTCGATTGACCGCGCCCGGCAAATTGCGAATTTCCGCCAAGGCTGGCATCGGCGGCGCTGAATATCGCCAGCGGCCCGCTGGTCGGCGGCGTAAGCCCGACCGAACCGTTGCGATCGGTACCGCTCGAATTGGTCACGCTGCCCTGCGTCCGTTCGACGAGTGCGATGGTCAGCACATCACCGACTGCCGCGGCCCGCTGTCCGCTGGCAAGTGGCGCATAGCCGCGTGACGGCTGGAAGATCGCGCCATTGGCGGGTGCAGGCGGCGGGGGCGCCGGCACGCTCGGCGCATGGGTCGACGCGTCACGATCCACATTTCCCGACAGCGCTGCCGCCGCCGCCAGCGCAAGGGCGATCCGCACGATCACAGCTGCTGGTTCGCGTTGCGCAGCATTTCGTCGGTCGAGGAAATCATCTTCGAATTTACCTCATAGGCGCGCTGGGTTTCGATCATGTCGACCAGTTCCTGGACGATGTTGACGTTCGATCCTTCGAGGGCGCCCTGGCGGATCGCGCCGCGCCCTTCCGTCCCTGCGGCACCGACTTGCGGAGAGCCGCTGGCACCGGTTTCGCCATAAAGATTGCTGCCCAGCGCCTGCAGCCCGGCACTGTTGGCAAATCGTGCAATCTCGATCTTGCCCACCTCGCTCGCTTCGCTTTCGCCCTGTAAGGTTGCAGTGACGGTGCCATCGATGCCGATCGTTACGGCGGTTGCACCATCGGGAATGGTGATGTCGGGTTGCAGCGGTTGTCCGTCGCCGGTGACCAGCTTTCCTTCCGCCGACAACTGGAAATTGCCGGCGCGCGAATAGGCCGTCGAACCATCGGCGCGCGCAATCTGGAAAAATCCGTCGCCCTCGATGGCGAGGTCGAGCGGGTTGTCGGTCGTGGCAAGCGTGCCCGCCGCCATGATCCGGGACGTCCCCGCAACGCGCACTCCGCTCCCCAGATTGAGCCCGGTGGCGTAACGGTCCTCCCCGGCGGATGTCGCCCCGGCGGCCGTGATTTGCTGATAGGCCAGCGTCTGGAAATCCGCCCGGTCGCGCTTGAAGCCGGTGGTGTTCACATTGGCAAGATTATTGGCGATCACGCGCATCCGGGCGGACTGGGCGTCGAGTCCGGTGCGCGCGACCTGAAGCGGGGCATAAGTCATCGGTTACGTTCCTTGTGCAAAGATCAGTTGGGCAGCTGCATCAGATCGGCCGTCGCACTGCCGAGTTCGCGGGCCGTTGCGATCAGCCGCATCTGCGTGTCCCATGACCGGCTGGCTTCGATCATCGAGACCAGCGCCTGGGTGGGCTCGACATTGGATCCTTCGAGACTGCGAC
>JANNMK010000017.1:0-3940 GCA_031397785.1 Sphingomonas sp.
CCTGACACCGGCCGAGGTGCTGGCCGAACTGGAACGCCGCGAGGGGCTTTCGGGCCTGGAGGAATTCGCGGCACGCAAGTCCCAACGACGCGAGAAGGACGGTATATGAACGACATCATCGAAAGCGGCGCCGCCACCACCGAGCGCGACGTCGAACGACATCGGGGCGCGACTGATGCAGGCGCTGGCCGATGCGCAGCCGATGCCGCGCGACGACCTGCCCGCCATCAGCCCGCGCGGCCCCGGACTTGGCAAGGATGGCGCCCTGGTGGCCGATCTGCTCAAGCTGCTGCTCAAGATCCGCGCGCGTGAAATGAATGTCGCCGCCCGGCTGATCGCCCGCAGCGAGGAACTGGAACAGCTCGCCGCCGGTGTCCGGGACGGCCTCGCCATCCTGACCGGCTGGCGCGCCGAGGTGTTCGGGCAGGACGCGCTGGAACTTGTCGAGGGGCGACTGGGTTTTGCTGTCAAAAAGGGGCGCCTCGCCATGACCCGCACCGAAATGGAATCACTAGCATGACAGGCATCGTCAGATCATCGCTCGCTATCGCCCTGCTGGGGTTCACTGCGGCCTGCGCGCCGAGCGATGGCCCTGCCTATCAGACCGGCCAGCGCGAACCGATCCCGATGCGCGATGACGATGATCAATGCGGCAAGGGGCTGGTGCAGACCTTTGTCGGACTGCGCGCCAATGAACCATTGCGCGGTGAAATCGCAACCCGCTCCGGTGCGCGCAGCATCCGCTGGATCGAACCCGGCATGGCGGTGACGATGGATTTCCGGCCCGACAGGCTCAGCGCCGAACTCGATTTGGACGGCGTCATCACCATATTGCGTTGCGGGTAGCGCGTCGGTTCGTCCTGGAGAGCGTAGCGACTAGCTCGCAACAGCTCAGGATGAACGCCGCGACGCACTGGTGAAAAACCGGACGTCGGCAGCCGCTAACCCACGGCCGTTTCCGGCGATAGGCCCAGCGCCTCGGCCAGCTGCTTGAGCCGTTTGGCGACCTGTTCGCCCACCAGCTTTTCGGAACGCCCCGACAGCGTCAGCCGCAACACCATCTCGTCGCGCACCAGCGAGCTGTCGGCCAACGGCTGCACGGCCCCGCCCGACAGCCGCTGGGCCAGTCTGATCGCCAGCCCCCATATCGTGGCACGCACCAGCCGCTGTTCGAGCGCCGCATCCGGCACCGCATCGAACGGTCGGCCCTGCCCGCCGGTGCTGGCAAACAATGTCTCGGCAAGCACCATGCGGTCGGCCAGATCGATGCCGCTCCACTGCCCGTGCAAGGCCATTTCGGCGGCGCGTTCGTCCCTGAAATCGGGATTGGCGGTCGATGCGACGTCGGACAGCAAACACGCCGCGAGCCGCAGCCGCGCTGCCGCCGCATCGTCATCGGCAAACAGCGATGCAATCCATCGATCGATCTCGCGGCCATGCGGGGCAAAGCGGGAGAACCGCCGCCCTTCGGCTTCGGCTGCGGCGATCAGCGGGTCCTGCCTGCGCGTCTGGGCATCGAGCGACTGGTAGAGCAGCCCTTCGCGCAGGCCACTGGTCGATACGATCAGGCTGCTGCTGCCGAGCTGCTTGACCAGCGGCACCAGCAACGCGGATGCATCGGCCATCGTCGATGTGCGCGCGCTCGACAGTCCGGGGATCAGCGCCAGCGCCGCCGGGTCGGCATTGCGCAGCCGACGTGCCAGCCGCGGGGCGGCATCGACCGGCATGACATGGCCCGACACCACCGGCATCGGATCGCGCGCCAGCACCATGTCGTAACGGGCCAGCGCACGCCACGATCCGCCGACCAGATAGAGCGGCAGCCCGGCATCGCCATTCGGCCAGCCGGATGCGGCGAGGATTTTTGCCACTGCCTTGCCGAACCCGGGCCCGCTTGCCGCCCGCATTTTGGCGAGCCTAAGCACGCCGAGCGGAAAGCTGGTGTGATGCGCGGTGCCGCCATCCTTGACGCGCACCAGTTCGAGGCTTCCGCCACCCAGATCGGCAACAATGCCATCGGCATCGGGGATTGCGGAGATGACGCCGAAACCCGATGCCTGCGCTTCCTCGCGCCCCGACAACAGCTTGATCGACAGGCCGATTGCGCGGGCATCGGCCAGAAATTGCTCGCCATTGCTGGCATCGCGCACCGCCGCTGTCGCGACACAGGTCAGATCGCGGATGTCCATCGCCTCGGCCAGCGCCTTGAACCGGGCAAGTCCGGCGATCGCGCGGCGATAGGGCTTGCGTTCGATGGTGCCCGTGGTGGCAAGGCCGGACCCCAGCCCGACCATCAGTTTTTCGTTGAACACCGGGGTCGGCGCGCGAGCCGGCCCGGCGTAAACCACCAGCCGCAGCGAGTTCGAGCCGATATCGATGATGGCCGCTCGGCGCTGTTCGGCGCTGCCCTGGCCCGCGCCGATGCCGCGAATGCGGCTGCGCAAATCGATCATGGCCATGCTAACCGTGCCAGCGCGACAGGTCGAGCTTGGGCACATCCTTGCGCTTGCGCAGCGTTTCACCGCGCCCCGACAGCGACGGGTTATTCATGAAATAGCGGTGCAGGTTGAACGGCTTGTCGCCCGGCTGCAAACGGCGATAGCTGCCATCGGCACCCAGCACCCAGCTTTGTTCATTGTCGATGAGGTTGGCGACCAGCACCTGATCGAGCAGCTGGTCGTGGACAGTCGGATTTTCGATCGGGATCATATATTCGACCCGGCGGTCGAAATTGCGGTTCATCCAGTCGGCCGAGCTGATGAACAATTTTGCGCCGCGCCCCGGCAGGGTTTCGCCATTGCCGAATGCGAACACCCGGCTGTGTTCCAGAAACCGCCCGACCACCGATTTGACGTGGATCGTCTCCGACAACCCCGGCACGCCGGGCCGCAAACAGCAAATCCCGCGCACGATCAGCTCGATCGGCACCCCGGCCGCGCTCGCCTCATATAATTTTTCGATGATCGATTTATCGACCAGGCTGTTCATCTTGGCCCAGATGCCCGATCCCCTGCCGTCTCGCGCATTGGTTATTTCGGCATCGATCAGATCGACGAATGTCTGGCGCAGCGACAGCGGCGACATCGTCAGCATCTCAAGGCTGGTCGGCTCGATATAGCCGGTGATATAATTGAACAGCTGCGCCGCATCGCGCCCGGCGCGCGGATCGGCGGTAAAGAAGCTGAAATCGGTATAGATGCGCGCGGTTACCGGATGGTAATTGCCGGTGCCGAAATGGCAATAGGTGCGATAGGCGCTGCCTTCGCGGCGCACCACCATCGACACTTTGGCGTGGGTTTTCCATTCGATGAAGCCATAGACGACCTGCACGCCCGCCCGCTCCAGCTGGCCGGCCCAGTGCAGATTCTGCTCCTCGTCGAACCGCGCCTTCAGTTCGACCACCGCGGTCACCGACTTGCCCGCCTCAGCCGCTTCGATAAGGGCGCGGATCACGGGCGACTGGTCGCCTGCGCGATAGAGCGTCTGTTTGATCGCCAGCACATCGGGGTCGGCCGCCGCCTGCCGCAGGAACGACAGCACGACCTCGAAACTCTCATAGGGGTGATGGACCAATATGTCCTTGCTGCGGATCGCGGCAAAACAGTCGCCGCCATGGTCGCGGATGCGCTCTGGGAAACGCGCGGTATAGGGCGTGAATTTAAGGTCGGGCCGGTCTTCGCCGACGATCTGCGACAGGTCGGCAAGGCCCAGAAAGCCGTTGAGCCGCAGGACCTCGGGACCCTGCCCGTCAGCCTCGTCGATCAATTCCTCGACCAGTGTTTCGGGGGTGTCGGCATCGAATTCGAACAGGACGATCCGCCCGCGCCTGCGGCGGCGGATCGCCCGATGTAAACACAACTTATGTTGCCAATGCTTCGATGGTCAGCAAATACATTTTGGATAATATTATAATTTCAGCAGAAGGAAATGAATATTTCAA
>JANNMK010000067.1:0-5574 GCA_031397785.1 Sphingomonas sp.
CGAAGCACAGGATCGGCACATCGACCAATCGCCACATACGTTCGATCTGTGCTTCGGTCAGCGCGGTGCCGAGCGGGGCCACAACTTCGTCGATATCTGCCCCGGCAAGCGCGATGGCATCCATATAACCTTCGACGACGATCAGCCGCCCGGCCCGTCTTGCGGCAGGCGCTGCACGATCGAGATTATAGAGGATACGGCCCTTGTCGAACAGCGGGGTGTCCGGCGAATTGAGATATTTGGGTTCGCCGGCACCGAGGATGCGGCCACCAAAGGCAATGGTGCGTCCGCGCGGATCGCGGATCGGGATCATCAGGCGGCCACGAAACCGGTCATAGGGTATCTTGCGACTGGCCGGCGCATCCTCAGGCGGGAGGATCAGCATCCCGGCCTCGACTGCCAACGCATCGCCGAATTTGCCCAGCACCTCGCGCAATCGCCCGCGTGCGTCCGGGGCAAAGCCGAGGGCGAAGGTGGCGATGGTGGCGGCAGTCAGGCCGCGCCTGGTGAGATAGGCGCGCGCATCCGCGCCTTCGCTGTCGGCCAGTCGTTCGCGAAACCACAGCGCCGACGCTTCCGTGACATCGCGCAGGCCGACCGCCTGTTCGGCCCGGGCGGCGGCACGCGGGTCGGGCGCAGGCACCTCCATGCCCGCCGATGCGGCGAGGTCCTTGACCGCATCCATGAAGGGCAAACCGCGCTGATCGGTCATCCAGCGGATGGCATCCCCATGCGCGCCGCAACCGAAACAATGGTAGAAACCCTTGTCGTCGTTGATCGTGAAACTGGGGGTTTTCTCGTTGTGGAACGGGCAGCAGGCTTTGTGTTCGCGGCCAGCGCGAGTGACTTTTATGGATTTGCCGATGAGCGAGGAGAGGACGGTGCGGGCGCGCAGTTCATCCAGCCATTGCGGGGTCAGGGTCATTGGGGGTTGGTTTCGGTGGGCAGTCGATCATCATTCTCACCCCCGACCCTTCCCGCAAGCGGAAGGGGGGGAAGATCGGGTCGCTCGGTGGTCACCCCGCCAAAGCCGCTTTCACCAGCCCGCTGGCTTTGCCCATGTCGAGCTGCGTCGCGTGTCTTGCTTTGAGTTCCGCGATCACCCGGCCCATGTCCTTCATCGACGTTGCGCCGAGTTCGGCCTTGATCGCCTCGATGGCGGCGGCGGTGTCGGCTTCGGACATTTGCGCGGGCAGGAAATCTTCGATGACGGTGATCTCGGCAGCTTCGTCTGCTGCCTTTTCCGGACGGCCACCGGTTTCGAACATGGCTATGGATTCGCGGCGTTGCTTGACCATTTTTTGCAGCAGTTCGACGATCATGCCGTCGTCTTCGGGCTGGACGGTGGAGGTACGCAGTTCGATGTCGCGGTCTTTCACCCGCGCAAGGATCAGGCGGATCGTGCCGAGGCGGGCCTTGTCGCCGGCTTTCATCGCAGCGATCTGCGCAGCTTTCAGGTCGTCGCGAATCATGCGATTGATGCTCCATCGGTTTTGGAAAGACGTAACCTAGCCGACATAAAGTTTTTTCGCCAGATTGTGCGTCATGGGGATCAGGCATAACTGTCTGGCCGTTTACGCTGGCGACTCGCAGCCACCCCGACAGACGGAGATCATCCTTTTATGGCGAGAGCCTTACCTTCCACCGCGCACACCGGATCGTCCATTGCGTCCGCACCGCAGGGTGCAACCGGCGTGATCGTGCTGGCCGATGGATCGGTGCTGTGGGGCAGGGGTTTCGGGCGGGTCGGCCGCGGCGTCGGCGAAATATGTTTCAACACCGCAATGACCGGATATCAGGAGGTGATGACCGACCCGAGCTATGCCGGGCAAATCATTACCTTCACCTTTCCGCACATCGGCAATGTCGGCGCCAACGACGAGGATGTCGAAGCCGACATGGCGCATGCGGTGGGCTGTATCATCCGGCAGGAGGTGACCGGACCATCATCGTTCCGGGCGACACAGCGGTTCGATGCGTGGATGGCGGACAAAGGCCTGATCGGCATCAGCGGCGTGGATACGCGTGCGATCACCCGGCGGATCCGCACATTGGGCGCGCCCAATGCGGTCATCGCGCATGCCCCCGATGGCGTCTTTGATATCGAGGCAATGCTGGCCGAAGCGCGCGGCTGGCCGGGGCTGGAGGGGATGGACCTCGCGCGGGTGGTATCGCGCAACGGGACGGCGGCCTGGGGAGACGGGGTCTGGCGGCTGGGCGAGGGATATTCCTCTTCCCTCCCCGCAAAGGACAGGACTGGCGACGGGGCATCGCCGGATGACGCTTTGCCAGGCGATAGCACCCACTTCGACCCCTCGCTCGAGAGGAAGGGGCTTACGCCGCCGCATGTCGTTGCCATCGACTATGGCGCGAAGCACAATATCTTTCGCAATCTGGTGCGGGCGGGTGCGCGGGTGACTGTGGTGGGGGCGGAGGCGACGGCTGCGGACATCATCGCGCTGAAGCCGGACGGAATTTTTCTGTCGAACGGCCCTGGCGATCCGGCGGCCACGGGCGGATACGCAGTGCCGGTGCTCCGGGCGTTGTTGGATGCGGGCTTGCCGGTGTTCGGCATCTGTCTGGGGCATCAGTTGCTGGCGCTTGCGATCGGCGGGCGGACAGTGAAGATGCATCAGGGGCATCGCGGGGCCAATCATCCGGTGCGGCGGATAGCCGACGGGGTGGTCGAGATTACCAGCATGAACCATGGCTTTGCGGTCGATGCGGCAAGTTTGCCGGATGGCGCGGTGGCGACGCACATCAGCCTGTTCGACGGGTCGAACTGCGGGTTCGAAATGCTGTCCAGACGAGTGTTTTCAGTGCAGTATCACCCCGAAGCGAGCCCGGGGCCGCAGGACAGTTTTTACCTGTTCGAACGGTTTGTGGCGATGATCGGCCAAGATGACATGGGGCAGCGGGCATGAGAATAGAGGCATTGACCCCGTTGATGGCGGCCGCCGCGCTGGCGATGATCGGCTGCAGAGGCACCGATCCGGCGCTGGCCAGCGCATCATGCGTCAACAATTTCCAGGAGATCGCCGATGGCGATTTCATGGCGAGGGGCACGCGAGGGACATCGACGCTGATCTTCATTTTGGAGGCGCAGAGCGCAGCGTCGCTCGAGCGGCTGTATCGCGACTGGCGGCTGACCCCGGCGACGGTCCGCACGGTGGCGGGCGACAATGCCCGGCAGGTTGCGGCGCGACAAAGGTTCCTCGAATATGGCGAACAGGTGCCCGAGATGCTGATTGCCGACGAAAGGCTGGTCCGCATCGCCGGGCCGGCGGGCACCGGCAGGGCCATCGTCGAGCGCGCGTGCGCAATGCAGCGCCCCGGCGTGCGGCTGAAACAGATCAGTGTCGGCGTGGTCGGCCCCGATGGCGGTGAAACGCTGCGGCAGATGGTGCCGTGATGACGGGTTGTCTTTTTGGTGAGGTGGCGACGCATGTCGGCGGAATTGGTGTGCTGAGGGATCAGACAATTCAGCAGGCCATGCCGGTAATAGCGAAGATTGCACGATAATGCCCATACGCACTGACAATCATTCCTTCCTCGTCATCGGTGCCGGGCCGATCGTCATCGGCCAGGCGTGCGAGTTTGATTATTCTGGGACGCAGGCGATCAAGGCTTTGCGGGCCGAGGGGTATCGGATCGTTCTGGTGAACAGCAATCCGGCGACGATCATGACCGATCCGGAGCTGGTCGGGCCGGAGGGCGCGACATATGTCGAGCCGATCACGCCGGGGATTGTGGCAAAGATCATCGCGCGGGAGCGGGATCTGCATCCCGGCGAGGTGATGGCGATATTGCCGACGATGGGCGGTCAGACGGCGCTCAACACCGCGCTGGCGCTCGATGCCGACGGCACGCTGGCGAAATATGATGTCGAGATGATCGGCGCCAATGCGGCGGCGATCGACAACGCCGAGGACCGCATCAAATTCCGTGACGCCATGTCGAAAATCGGCCTGGAAAGCGCGCGCTCGGGGATCGCGCATTCGATCGACGAGGCATTTGCGGTGCTGGAGCGCACCGGTCTTCCCTCGATCATCCGGCCGAGTTTCACGATGGGCGGGACCGGCGGCGGCATCGCCTATAACCGGGAGGAGTTCGAGAGCATCGTGCGCGGCGGGCTGGATGCGTCGCCGACTACCGAGGTGCTGATCGAGGAATCCCTGCTGGGGTGGAAGGAATATGAGATGGAGGTCGTGCGCGACCGCGCCGACAACGCCATCATCATCTGTTCGATCGAGAATGTCGATCCGATGGGCATCCACACCGGCGACAGCATCACGGTCGCGCCCGCGCTGACGCTGACCGACAAGGAATATCAGATCATGCGCAACGCGAGCATCGCGTGCCTGCGCGAGATTGGCGTGGAAACCGGCGGGTCGAACGTGCAGTTTGCGGTCAACCCGAAAGATGGCCGCTTGATTGTCATCGAGATGAACCCGCGGGTTTCGCGGTCTTCGGCGCTGGCATCGAAGGCAACCGGCTTTCCGATTGCCAAGGTCGCGGCGAAGCTTGCGGTGGGCTACACGCTCGACGAGATCATGAACGACATTACCGGCGGCGCGACACCGGCGGCGTTCGAGCCCAGCCTCGATTATGTCGTCACCAAGATACCGCGTTTCGCCTTTGAAAAATTCAAGGGGGCCGAACCGCTGCTGACCACTGCGATGAAGTCGGTTGGCGAGGTGATGGCAATCGGCCGGAATATCCACGAGAGTTTGCAAAAGGCGTTGCGCGGGCTGGAAACCGGGCTGTCGGGGTTCAATTTTGTCGAGCATCTCGAAGGGGCGTCGCGTGAGGAGATCGTCGCGGAACTGGCGCGGCCGACGCCCGACCGGTTGCTGGTCGCGGCGCAAGCCCTGCGCGAAGGCCTGACGGTTGCGGAGATTCACGCGATCACCGCTTATGATCCCTGGTTTCTGGAGCGGATCGAGGAGATCGTCGCTGCCGAGAATGAAGTGCTGGCCAACGGCCTGCCGCGCGATGCCGCAGGCATGCGGCGTTTGAAGGCGATGGGTTTTTCCGACAAGCGGCTGGGCTATCTGGCGCTGCGATCGGTCAATGTGCGCCCCGGCATGGCGCGGGCGAGCGCCAAGGGATCGGGGCTGGTGCATGATGCGCTGGTGGCGATGGCGGGCGGGGTCAATGAGGAGGAGGTGCGCGCGCTGCGCCACCGGCTGGGTGTGCGCCCGGTCTACAAACGCATCGACAGCTGCGCCGCCGAATTCGAGGCGATCACCCCCTATCTGTACTCGACCTATGAAAGCCCGAGTTTCGGAGAGTCCGAATGCGAGGCGGCGCTGGCCGTTGCGACGCCGGACCGGTTGCTGGTGGCGGCGCAGGCGTTGCGCGAGGGCTTCACGGTCGCCGAGGTGCACGCGATCGCGAAGTACGATCCGTGGTTCCTGGAGCGGATCGCCGAGATCATCGCGGCCGAGGCCGAGGTGATGAAGGACGGCTTGCCGATCGATGCGCCGGGGATGCGGCGGTTGAAGGGCATGGGGTTCAGCGACAAACGGCTGGCGTATCTGGCGCTGCAATCGGCCAATCTACGCGGGATGC
>JANNMK010000102.1:0-8971 GCA_031397785.1 Sphingomonas sp.
CATGTCCCATCCTGGACCTTGCTCTTGCGCCCATCAACTTGGATGTACTCGGTTTGATCGTTGAGACGAGCCCGATCTGTCTTGAAATTACCGCTTACAGCGGCGGTGGTTTACTGGGAGACTTGCTCTGTAGCGTCGCGAACCTGCTCAATGGAGGGTTCGGGCGACCGGATGATCCCCGACGACAGGAACAGCCCCTCGATATAATTGCGGCGATAGAAATCGAGCGTCAGCGCCACCACCTCGTCCGGTGTAAAGCGCGCCCGGCGGACATTGCTGCTCTTGCGGTTGATGCAATAATGGCAGTCGAAAATGCACGAATTGGTCAGCAGCAGCTTGAGCAGCGAAATGCACCGCCCGTCAGGCGCATAGGCATGACAAATGCCCGATCCGGTGGTCGATCCCACCCCCTTTGCTTCCCCCCGCGACGACCGCTTCGCCCCGCCCGAAGACGCACAGGACGCATCATATTTCGCCGCATCGGCCAGGATTTCGAGCTTTTCCGTAGTGGTGAGTCGCGCCATCCGTTCGATATATGTTCCGACTTGCGGATTGTCCAGCGGAACGCGGTGCGATCAGCGCGTTGCGTAGGCCAGAATTGTCAGGAATGGCGGGGGGTGCGGACACGCGGCTTCTGCATGACTGCGCATGATAGCAGATATCCGGCGCATCCTTGCTCAGGTTCGTATGAATGTTCGCTCAAAGCAACTCGAAATGACTTTGGTCACCCCGTTGAGTTCGGTCATTCGCCCACCCTGCTTGAGCCAATCGCGCATACCGCCTTCAACCATGCCATATCCTATCGCCGCCGCTGTTGCGGGTCGCATTGCGATCAGGTCGCCTTTTGCCATGCCCGTTTCATACAGCTCGGCAATAACCGCAATGGTTCGTGCGCCCGGTTCCTGTCCGCCTGAGCTCACAAGGTCGCGTGTCAGCATGTAAAGCGGCATCGATGATTGGACGGCGAAAGTTTCGCGCATGATCGCTTCGATCATGCGGTGGAAGCGCATCTGCGCCGGATGTTCGATGTTCCAGCTTTGCAGGATGACTGCGATAAACCGCTGCTCCATAGCGATATGAAGGGCGGTCAGCAGCGCAAGCTTGTCCGGAAACGCGCGATACAAGGAACCCACCGCAACATCTGCCTTGGCCGCGATCTGCGCCATCGTGGTCTTCGCGAACCCGCGAGACGCAAAGAGCTGCTCGGCTGCGGCCATGATGGCGGCGCGTTTTGCTTTGGGGTCAAGAGTGCGGGTGGAGCTCACTCGCGCAGCTAACCCGGCAACACGCAGATATCAAACTTGACAAGGGATAAATGAATATTATTCATTCTATCCCATCATGGTGTCGATAGAGGCTGGCGATGACGGGACCCAAGGCATCCAAGATTTGGCTTTCAGCCGCACTTTCTGTCGGAGCTGCCATTGCAGGAGCCAACGCAACGGCAAAGGAGCCACAAGCGATGACAGGTGATGAGACCGAGGGCACCAACCGGGCTTTTTCGTACGAAGTGACGACCACAGCGCCGGTCGATCGTATCTGGACATTATGGACCGATGTTTCGACTTGGCAGCAGTGGGACCAAGGGCTCCGGGATGCCGAATTGAGCGAACCGATGCGGAACGGTGCAAAAGGCAAAATCATTCCCCTTTCGGGCCCATCGGCTTCGTTTACCGTAACCGCGTTCGATCCGCAGCAATCCTACACATTTGTGACCAATCTCCCGCTCGCCAAGCTGACCGTGCGCCGGACAATTGTCGGGACATCGCCGACGCGGTTTCGGCACGACGTGTCGTTCTCGGGTCCCATGGGCGGCATCTTTGCCAACCGCTTCGGGCCAAGATTTCGTGCGGCGCTGCCGCCGACGATGAGGGCAATCGCTGCGCTCGCTGAAAGCGGTGCTGCTGCTGTGCCGTGACCCGGCGTGATCTTCTTGCGGCCTGCGCGATGATGCCGATTGTTGCGTGCGCACCACAGGCCGCCTCATCGACTATGAAGGCAGACCTGATGATCGATACCTTCCTGCGCCCGACACATTACATCGACACCGCGCATCCAGCGATTGTGGATGCGGTAGACCAGGTAACCCGGGATGCCACTGACCCGCGAGCGAAGGCGATAGCCCTGTTCCGATTCGTCCGGGCACTGCCTTTTGGCTTTGCGACCGGTTTTTGGGACAATAAGGCGTCCGACGTGCTTCGTTCCGGACGCGGATATTGCAATACCAAATCCACATTGTTCGTCGCTTTACTGCGTGCTGCCGGGATTCCGGCACGGCAGTATTTCGTCGAAATCGACGCCGCGGTTCTTCATGGCATCCTCGATCCGGGGACGGCGATGGTCGATCACAGTTATGTCGAGGTGGGACTGGACGGACAATGGGTCGCAACCGACGCCTATATTGTCGATCCCCCGTTATTTGCTGCGGCGCAGGCGCGGCTGGCTGCCGACCACCGTTTGCTTGGCTACAGCGCCCATGCAACGGGCTCGAACGATTGGGACGGCCTGTCGCCGAGCTTCTCTCAATATAATATCCTCGATGCCCGCCCGATCGGCTCCAGGCGCTGGGGCCATTATGCGGACGTGGGTGATTTTTACGCCCGTGCAAGTAACACCCACAACCGCCTCAACGCTTTGTTGAGGGCGGCTGTCGGCTTGGTGGCTGCACCCGCTAACCGACGTGCAGAAGCACTTCGCAAGTCAATCCCCTAGCTTGACCATATGTCCGTTTCCGACCGATCGGCGCAGCTGGGGGCACGACCGAACAGGTGTCGACACCTGCCACAATCCTGCCGTCGCTCCGCAACTGATGCGGGCTTGCCTCTGCTGCATGACGGCGATCTGCGGGGATGGAGCTTTGCGCTCCATGGTGCGCGGCGCTGGTTCGGCCCCTTGCAATTGAGGGTGACATAGCTCCATGTTCGTGCTATGTTCCTATCCATGTCCGTCATCGCTCCCCGCCGGCTTGTTGCCGTGATCGCCCTGGCGACGCGCCCAGCGCTAAAGCGACAAAGGAGACAATCGGAGGGCCGCCATGCGTATACCTTGTCGCTTTAGCGGGCGGAACGGCGCTCTGGCCCTGATCGATTGCCTGTTTGGCAAGCGGGCGGACTTGCGCCATAACCGCGGGATTGCACACCGCAGGGGGAATATGATGCGCCATAGTCTGATCATGCTGGCCGGCGGCATCGCCGCGCTCACCGCCGCCGTTCCCGCTTGTGCGCAAACCGCTCCCGACCCTAGCGAACCGGCGTTCCGCGCCATTTATCGTGAACTGGTCGAAACCAATACCACCCTGTCGGTCGGCAGCTGCACGCTCGCCGCGCAGCGCATGGCGGACCGGCTGTCCGCCGCCGGCTTCCCCGCCAGCGACCTCCACATGATCGTCGAGCCGGCCCATCCGCGCGAAGGCAATCTGGTCGCGATCATGCCGGGCAGCGAGCCGACTGCGCCTGCCATGCTGCTCTTGGCGCATATCGACGTAGTGGAGGCGAACCGCGCAGACTGGGAGCGCGACCCCTTCACACTGGTTGAGGAGGACGGCTATTTCTACGCGCGCGGATCGCACGACGACAAGGCGCAGGCCGCCGTCTGGGTCGATACGCTGATCCGCCTGCGGCAGGAGGGATTTCGCCCGCGCCGCACGATCAAGTTGGCGCTGACCTGCGGTGAGGAAACCGCCGGTGCGTTCAACGGCGCGGAATTTCTGGTCGCCAACCACCGCCAGCTGATCGACGCCGAATTCGCGCTCAACGAAGGGGCAGGCGGCCTGCTTGACGAAGCCGGACAGCCGGTGATGGTCAATGTCCAGGCGGGGGAGAAATTCCCGCAAAATTATCGCCTCGAGGTCACCAACCCCGGTGGCCACAGCTCCCGCCCGGTGCGCGACAACGCCATATCGCGGTTGGCGGCGGCGCTGGTCCGCGTCGGCAATCACGAATTTGCGTTCGAAACCAATGATGTCACGCGCGAACTGTTCCGCAGCCTCGCGCCGCTGCGCCCCGGCCCGGAAGGGCAGCTGATCGCCGCCTTTGCCGCCAATCCCGGCGATACGGCGGCGGCCGGTGCGCTCGCTGCGGCCAGCCCGACCTATAATGCAATCATGCGCACTACCTGCGTATCGACCATGCTCGATGGCGGCCATGCCACCAACGCCCTGCCCCAGCGCGCCCGCGCCAACGTCAACTGCCGCATCTTTCCCGGCACCAGCGTCGAAACCGTCCGGCAGGCGCTGCAAACGGTGGTCGGCGACGATCAGGTGGTTGTCACCACATTGGAAACGCGCAGCCCGGTCAGCCCGCCACCACCGCTGACCGACGCGATCATGGGGCCGATCCGCGCCGCGACCGCCACCGTCTTTCCCGACGTGCCGGTGATCCCCATCCTGCTCGCAGGCGGCACCGACGGCGCGTTCCTGACCCCGGCCGGCATTCCCACCTATGGCTTCACCGTCTTTTTCCTGACCACGGAGGGCAGCCGCGCGCACGGACTCAACGAACGGCTGCGCGTCCGCTCGCTGATGGACGGCCGCCGCGTGCTCTACACGCTGGTCAAGGATTTCGCCGACTAACGCCGCAGATTTTGGGGCAGCAACAGTGAGGAATCGCCATAACTATAGAAGCGATAGTCATGGGCGATGGCATGGGCATAAACCGCCTGCATGGTCTCACGCCCCATCAGCGCCGAAACCAGCATGAACAGCGTCGATTTCGGCAGATGGAAGTTTGTCATCAGCCCGTCGATAAAGCGGAAACGGTAGCCCGGCGTGATGAAGATGCGCGTCTCGTCCGCAAAGGGAACCAGCATGCCATCCGCGTCCGCCGCGCTCTCCAGCAGCCGCAGCACCGTCGTGCCCACCGCGATGACGCGCCCGCCCGCCGCCTTCACCGCGTTGAGCCGGGCGGCGCAATCCGGACTGATCTCCCCCCATTCGGCGTGCATTGCATGATCGTCGGTGTCATCGACCTTGACCGGCAGGAACGTGCCCGCCCCGACATGCAAGGTCAGCGTCTCGGTAGCGATGCCAGCCGCCGCCACCGCCTCGATCAGCCGCTGGGTGAAGTGCAAGGAGGCGGTGGGGGCCGCGACCGCCCCGTCCTTGTCGGCGAACATCGTCTGATAATCGGCTGCATCGCGCGCATCGACGCCGCGCTTGCTGGCGATATAGGGCGGCAGCGGCATCGTCCCTGCCCGCCCCAGCAGGACTTCGACCGGCTCGTCGCCGACAAAGGCGAAGGTCAGACTGCCATCGTCATGCTTTGCCTCGACCACAGCCGAGACGTCCATGCCGAAATCGACGGCATCGCCGATCCTGAGCCGCTTGGCATTGCGCACGAACGCCTGCCAGCGCCTCAGATCGACGCGCTTGTGCAGCGTTACACCCACCCCGGCGTTGCCGCGCCGCCCGTTGAGCTGGGCCGGGATGACCCGGGTATCATTAAAGACAAGGCAATCGCCGGGACGTAGGATCGAAGGTAGATCGAGCACCCCACGGTCAGCAAATGAACCGCCGTCGACCAGCAGCATGCGCGCGGCATCACGCGGGAAGACCGGGCGCAAGGCAATCTGCTCCGGCGGCAGATCGAAATCAAACAGGTCGACGCGCATCGGTTTCCCGCCGCTCGGCTCGGTCCGGTCCTTCAGCTTCCCAGCGGGGCATTGAGTTCATCGACCGTCGGAACTGCAGCGACAGGGGCCGCTTCGGTCAGCGCGCTCGGCGACGGGACCGGTCGGCCATCCGCCAGAATCGAGGCCTGGACGATCCGCGATGGCGCAGCAGGTGGCTCGCCACGCTGAATCCGATCGACAAATTCCATACCCGATACCACCCGGCCGAATGCCGTATAGTTGCGGTCGAGGCTGAGGCGCGGCAGCAGCAGGATGAAGAACTGGCTGTTGGCGCTATCCGGCGTTTCGGACCGCGCCATCGACAGCGTGCCGCGAACATGGGGCAGGCCATTGAATTCGGCAGGAACGTCGGGAAGCGTGCTGCCGCCGGTTCCATTGCCGACCGGATCGCCGCCCTGCGCCATGAAACCTTCGATAACGCGGTGGAACGTCAGGCCGTTGTAGAACCCCTGACGGGCCAGCGTCTTGATCCGCTCGACATGCAGCGGCGCAACATCGGGGCGCAACTGGATGACGACACGCCCGCCAGTCGACAGATCGAGCGCGAGCATATGTTCGGGATTGGCAAGCACGCCTGCAGGCGCAATGGCGGACGGGCTGAAACGCGCGGCTACGGCCGCAGCATCTGGCACGGCGGCGGCAGTCTGCGGCGGGGCGGTCGGCGCCTCTTGCCCGGCGGCTGGCACCGCCATTGCAAAGGCGGCAAGCAGGGTGAACAACGATCTGGCTATCATCGGCAATCGGATCCTCAGCGGCTGCGGGTCATGGGCGTCGATATATGGGTGATGCGACACGGGCCGGCAGCTAATGGCGCGCCGATTAACGTGTCATGACCCCCGCCGTCCAATGGTTTCGACCCGCGCCTCGACATCGGTGACTACGGCCGGAGAGACGAATTTGTGGATCGCCCCGCCGAACAGCGCGATTTCCTTGACCAATCGCGATGCTATCGGTTGCAGGCACACATCGGCCATCAGGAATATCGTCTCGACGCTATCGTTGATCTGCTGGTTCATCCCGGCCATCTGATACTCATATTCGAAATCGGCGACCGCGCGCAGGCCACGGATAATAACGCTCGCATGTTCGCGGGTCGCAAAGTCCATCAACAGCGAATCGAAGCTGACCACATGAATCTCGCCATCGATCCCGGCGACCTCGCGCCGGACCATATCCATCCGCTCATGGAGCGTGAACATCGGCGATTTCGATGGATTGGTCGATACGCCGATCACCAGCCGATCGACCAGTTTCGCGCCGCGCCGGATAATGTCCATATGGCCAAGCGTCACAGGATCGAAGGTGCCGGGATAAATGCCGATCCTGTTCATCGTCCTGCCCCCATGCGTGCCTGCGCCGTCAATGATCGCGTTCCAGCACATAACGGGCAATGGCGCGCAAAAGGTCGGCCTCATCGCCATAGCTCGCCAGATGGCCAATTGCCTGCTCGACCAGCATGCCCGCCTGATCGCGGGCGCGTGCGACGCCCATCAGCGAAACAAAGGTTTCCTTGCCGGCGACCGCATCCTTGCCGACCGCTTTTCCCGCAATTTCAGCATCGCCTTCGACGTCGATAAGATCATCGACAATCTGGAAGGCAAGGCCGATGTCACGGGCATAGGCGCGCAATGCCGTGCGCCCTTCTGGCGCAATGCGGCCGAGGATCGCGCCCGCTTCGAGGCACCAGCAGATCAGCGCGCCGGTTTTCATGTGCTGAAGCCTGGTCACGGTGGCGAGATCGAAAGTCTGGCTCGTCGCGGCGAGGTCCATCATCTGCCCGCCTGCCATGCCCGAAGGACCGGCGGCACGCGCGAGTTCGGCGATCAGTTCGGTGCGCACGAACGGATCGGCATGGGTGTCACCATCGGCGAGGATCTCGAACGCCATCGCATGGAGCGCATCGCCGGCCAGCACCGCGGTCGCTTCGTCGAAGGCGATGTGAACAGTCGGCTTGCCCCGCCGCATATCGTCATCGTCCATGCTGGGGAGATCATCGTGGATCAACGAATAAACATGAATCGCCTCGACGGCCGCCCCGGCACGCAGGGCGCAATCATGGTCGACCGCGAACAATCGCGCGCTGGCCTTGACCAGCAGCGGACGCAGGCGCTTGCCGCCGCCGATAGCCGCATGGCGCATCGCGTGGAACAACGGCGCGCGCGCATCTGACGGAACCGGCAACAGCGCATCGAACAGACCGTCTATGTCGGCGGCGATTTCGGCCAGCGCATCATCGAGCAGCGTTTCGCCTGCGGCCATCTGCGTTGCCATGATCATGCAGCGTCGAACGGCGCAGTGCCGATCGCCTTGCCATCGCTGCCGACCCGGATTTTTTCGATCCGCGCTTCGGCATCGCGCAGCCGCGCGTCGCAATGCGCCTTAAGCACGGTGGCGCGCTCGTACAGCGCGATGGCGCTGTCGAGCGGCACCTGCCCGGCCTCCAGCTGCCGGACAATGGTGCCAAGTTCTTCGAGCGCCGCCTCAAAACTCAGGCCGGATAGATCGGCGCCGCCTGCGCCGGATGGAGTTTCGGTCATGGGCCGCACTTGTGGCGAGGGGGGCACAGCGGGTCAAGCGTGTTGGCGAGGTGGCGACGATTGCCTTGTCGCAGAAAATCTGTGCGCTAAGCTTTGCCGCAAGTGGACAAAACAAGGGGCAGGCTGATGCAGATACTGGTCGCGGCGCTGGTGACGGCTATCGTTTTCGGCGCGATGGATGCGGTGTGGCTCAACACCATGATGACGCGCCTCTACAAACCCGAAATCGGCGAATTGATCGGCGACCTGCGCTGGGCACCGGCGCTGGTTTTCTATGTCATCTATATCGTCGGCATGCAGATTTTCGCGGTCGCTCCGGCGCTCAAGAGCGGACAGTGGACCACTGCCCTTGTGTACGGCGCGCTGTTCGGTTTCTTCTGCTATGCAACCTACGACCTTACCAACTATGCGACGCTCAAGATCTGGAGCCTCAAGGTTACGATCGCCGATATTATCTGGGGCAGTTTTGCCACTGGCACTGCGTCGGCGGTTGCGGCGGCCGTGACGCTGTCCTTCCTTCCCGCCCGGGGCTGACTACGGTGTTCATCGGCCACTGGGCTCCGGCCTTCATTGCCGCCGCTCACCCCAAAGCGCCGCGGCTCGGCACGCTGTTCGTGGCTGGCCAGCTCGTCGATTTCGGTTTCTTCGGGCTGATGTTGCTCGGCGTTGAAAAGATGCGGCTGGACCCCGGCATATCGGTGATGAACCCGATGGACCTTTATCACATGCCCTAGACCCACAGCTTGATCGGCAGTGCGCTGTGGGCGGCGGCATTCGGCGTGCTCATTTATGCAATCACCCGCCAC
>JANNMK010000164.1:0-25229 GCA_031397785.1 Sphingomonas sp.
GGGCCCGACACCATGTTCTCGAAGATGATGCGCTCGAACCTGGAGGACGGGGAGGCGCTGCCGCCGTCGCGTTGGCTGACCAAGGCGATCGAGACCGCGCAGAAGAAGGTCGAAGCGCGCAACTATGATATTCGCAAACAGGTCGTCGAATATGACAATGTCATGAACGACCAGCGCAAGGTCATCTACGAACAGCGCAGCGACATCATGGACGCAGAGGCGGTCGACGATGTCCTGTTCGACATGCGCCAGGAAACGGTCAATGCGATCGTTTCCGACGCGTGCCCCCCCGGCAGCTATCCGGAGCAATGGGATATGGATAGCCTGCGCCAGCGCAGTGCCGAGATTCTAGGTGTCGAGCCGCCGGTCGATGCGTGGCGCGACGAGGATGGCATCGAGCCGGAAACCATTGAGGAGCGGCTGGCCGCACAGGCCAATCAGTTCGTCGAGGCAAAGACAGCCGGTGTCGATCCCGAAATGTGGAAATCGATCGAGAAGAGCATCTTGCTCCAGAGCCTCGATCACCACTGGAAAGAGCATCTCTCGACGCTCGACGCGCTGCGCACTGTCATCTTTTTGCGTGCCTATGCGCAGAAACAGCCGATCAACGAATATAAGCGCGAGGCGTTCCTGTTGTTCGAGCGGATGCTGCAAACCATCCGGGAGGATGTGACGCGCACCGTCTCGGTCGCACAATTGCGCTTTGACGAGCCCGCACCTTTGCCTGACCTGCCGGACTTCCTGACCAGCCATATTGATCCGTTTTCGGGCGAAGACGATAGCTTCGATTATGACGGCGGCCGGGCCGGCGGTGTGACGACGATGCTGCCGCCGATGCAGGCGGTCCGGCTCGATCTGCCGCAGGTCGATGGTGAAGTCATCGCGCCCGAAAGCCGCAACGCACCATGCCCGTGCGGCTCGGGCCGCAAATATAAGCATTGCCACGGCGAGCTGTGATCCGGTGACCGGCGGGCGCGATCCGGACCTGCATTGCTGAGCTGGCTCGCCCTGCTGTTTGCCGTAACTGCGCTGGTCTATGCGTCGGTCGGCTTCGCCGGCGGGTCGACCTATACCGCGCTGCTGGTGCTGGCGGGGGTATCGCTCGGGCTGGTGCCGCTGGTCAGCCTGGCGTGCAATATCGTCGTGGCGAGCGGCGGGGTGCTGCGCTTTGCGCGGGCAGGGCATATCGCCTGGCAGAGGGTATGGCCGTTGCTCGGCGTTTCGGTGCCGCTCGCCTGGATCGGCGGGCGGATACCGATCGCGCCCGGTCTGTTCATCCTGCTGCTCGGCGGCAGCCTTGCCGTTGCCGGACTGTTGCTGGTGCTGGGTCCGGACCATAAGGCGACCCGCGCGCCGGTGGCAGCGCGCAATGGTCCCGGGCTGCTCGCGATCATTATCGCCGCGCCTTTAGGGCTTTTATCAGGCATTGTCGGCATCGGCGGCGGTATTTTTCTGGCCCCGATATTGCATTTACTTGGCTGGGATTCGGCGCGGCGGATCGCCGGGACAGCGGCGCTGTTCATCCTCGTGAACTCGATTGCCGGAATAGCGGGGCAGGCGGCCAAGCTCGGCGACGGTGTAGTGATCGCGCAAGCCCTCGACTGGTGGCCACTGGTGATCGCGGTGCTGATCGGCGGCCAGATCGGCAGTCACCTGGGCGTCAGCCTCTATCCTCAGCCCATTATCCGGCGGGTGACCGGCGCAGTGGTGCTGTTCGCCGCCGCCCGCTTGCTACTGGGGTGATCGAAAGTTGATCGGCGCCCATGTTTCTGCTATGTTCCGTTTCTCACCATCGATCTTTGACATCGTAACGATTACAAAATCTGGCAAACCGGCAGGGCAGAACGCCTCCGTAAAGCGACAAAGGAGACATTCTTGCACCCCGCACGCGTCTCTTTTGTCGCTTTAGCGCAGCAGCAGACGCAATTCCGCAAGATCCTCAGATCACCAGCCGCCCCGCAACCAGGCTCTCGACCACCGACGGATCGGCCAGAGTCGAAATATCCCCCAGATTGCCGACATCCTTTTCGGCGATCTTGCGCAATATCCGCCGCATGATCTTGCCGCTGCGCGTCTTGGGCAACGCCGGCGCGAATTGCAACGCATCGGGAACCGCGATCGCGCCGATCTCCTTTCTGACCCATTGCCGCAGTTCGCCGCGCAATTCCTCGGTCTCCGCCTCGCCCGCGTTCAGCGTCACATAGGCGTAGATGCCCTGTCCCTTGATGTCGTGCGGCATGCCGACCACCGCCGCTTCGGCGACCTTGCTGTGCGCAACCAGCGCGCTTTCCACCTCGGCGGTGCCCATGCGGTGTCCCGACACATTGATGACATCGTCGACCCGGCCGGTGATCCAGTAATAGCCGTCCTCGTCACGGCGCGCACCATCGCCGGTGAAATACAGGCCAGGATAGGTGGTGAAATAGGTTTGGAAAAACCGCTCATGGTCGCCCCACACGGTTCGCATCTGCCCCGGCCAGCTTTTGGCAATGCATAAATTGCCCTGCGCCGCGCCCGTCATCTGCCTGCCCTCGGCATCGACCAGCAGCGGATATACGCCAGGCAACGGCAGGGTGGCCGATCCGGGTTTGAGGTCGGTCGCACCGGGCAGCGGGGCGATCAGCGCCGCGCCGGTTTCGGTCTGCCACCATGTATCGACGATCGGGCAGCGCCCATCGCCGACGACGCGGTGATACCATTCCCACGCTTCGGGATTGATGGGCTCGCCCACCGTGCCGAGCAGGCGCAGTTGCGACCTGTCATGGGCCTTCACCCAGCTATCGCCTTCACGCATCAGCGCGCGGATCGCGGTCGGTGCGGTGTAGAATATGGTTACGCCCAGCCTGCTGCACGTTTCCCAAAACCGGCCATGATCCGGGTAATTGGGCACCCCGTCGAACATCACCGTCGTCGCGCCATTGGCAAGCGGGCCGTAGATGACATAGCTGTGCCCGGTAACCCAGCCGACATCGGCGGTGCACCAGAACAGGTCGCCGTCCTTGTAATCGAACACCAGGTCGAACGTCATCGCCGCCCACAACAAGTAGCCGCCGGTGGTATGCAACACCCCCTTGGGCTTTCCCGTCGATCCCGATGTGTAGAGGATGAACAGCGGGTCTTCGGCGTTCATCGGTTCGGGCGGGCAATCGGGCGATGCTTGGGCTCGCGCTTCGGCGTAGGGCACATCGCGCCCCGCGATCATCGGCACATCGGCTCCGGTACGCGCGACGACGATAACCGATGCGACGCCGGGGCAACCCGTCAATGCCGCATCGACATTGGCTTTCAACGGGATGCGCTTGCCGCCGCGCATACCCTCATCGGCCGTCACAACCAGCGTCGAATCGCAATCCTGTATCCTCCCAGCCAGGCTTTCAGGAGAAAAACCGCCGAACACCACCGAATGGATCGCGCCGATGCGCGCACAAGCCAGCATCGCAAACGCCGCCTCCGGGATCATCGGCATATAGATGGTAACACGGTCGCCTTTGCGTACGCCGCGCATCTTGAGGATATTGGCAAACCGGCAGACGTCTTCATGCAGTTCGCGATAGCTGATACGTCGCCCTTCGCCGGGTTCGTCGCCTTCAAATATTATGGCGGTCTGCTCGGCGCGGGTGGCAAGGTGGCGGTCGATACAATTGGCGGTCAGGTTGATTTCGCCGTCGCCAAACCAGCGGATGTCAAAATCGGCCTCTTCGAAGCTGCTTTCGCTCATCCGGGAAGGCACTGTCATCCAGTCGAGGCGGTTGAGTTCGCGGCTCCAGAAGGCGTCGGGATTATCGCGGGCTTCGGCAGTCAGCCGGGCATAGTCGCTCGCATCTATCCGGGCTTTTGCGCCGAATTCAGCTGGAACCGGATGGATTGCCGCGCTCATCGATACTCTCCCACTGTCCCATGCATAACCATGGCAGGAATGGCGGGGCAAGCGGCTGTTTCGAGCTATTGGGGGTGATGGCTCCCTGAGTAGGATTCGAACCTACGGCCATTCGATTAACAGTCGAATGCTCTACCGCTGAGCTATCAGGGAAAATACCATCAGATCCGCTGCGGCTGGCGGCGGAGCGCTCCTTTGCAACGCTCCGCCAACGATTGCAACCCGCTTTGCGACATAATTGAACCCGACCCACCCTCAGCCGAGAAACTGTTCGCGGTGGATACGGTCGTCGAGCGCATGTTCGGGATCGAACAGCAAAGTCAGTTGGCGACTGCGATCGACCGCAATGTCGACCCGTTTGACATCGCGCACTTCGCGCTGGTCGGCCACCGCGCTGACCGGACGTTTTGTGGCTTCACGGGCGATGAATGATACCCGCGTGTGATCCGGCAAGATCGCGCCGCGCCAGCGCCGGGGGCGAAACGGACTGATCGGGGTTAGTGCCAGCAGTGCCGAATCGAGCGGCAGGATGGGACCGTTGGCGGACAGATTATAGGCCGTCGATCCAGCCGGTGTCGACACCAGTACTCCGTCGCAGATCAGTTGGGGCAACATGCATCGCCCATCGACTAGCACCTCGATCTTCGCGGTCTGGCGGGTTTCGCGCAGCAGCGACAGCTCGTTGATGGCGGGCAGCACATGGCGCTCGCCGCTGGTGGTGGTGATTTCGGCAATCAGGGGCGCGACGGTAAACGGCCGCGCGCGCGCCAGCCGTGCCTCCAGCGCATCGAGCCGCCACTCATTCATTAAAAACCCGATGGTGCCGCGATTCATCCCGAACACCGGCGGCAGCCGCCCGTGGTCGAGCATCGCATGCAGTGTCTGCAACATGAATCCGTCGCCACCCAGCGCAATGACGATGTCGGCATCGGCCACTTCGACCCAGTTGTAACGGCTGCGCAGTTCGGCGGATCCGGCCTGGGCCAGCGCAGTTCCGGAATCGACCAGCGCCATTTTACGCGCGCCAATGCTATTCATTACACTGATTGTCCCACCCGCTCTCGACGCTGCCGTTCAGCCGCCGGTGGCGTTCATATGCCGCGCCGGGCCGCGCTCCGCCAGCCCTTGCTGCTTCAACCTTGCTCCAATGGAAAAGTCGTGCCGCTCGGCTTTGGTACGCATCAGTCTATCGAGCAATGGATCGAGCGCCTTGGCACCGCCGCCTCGCCACGCTCCGGCCAAATCGATGGCGGCATCATGGCCGAGACACCCATGGACTTTGCCGTCTGCGGTCATTCGTATCCGGTTGCAGCTGGCGCAGAAATTATGGCTAAGCGGCGTAATCAAGCCAATCCTGAGCTGTCGACCGGGCAGTGCAACATAACGCGCCGGACCGGCAGTGCGGTGCGATAGGGGCGCTGCTGCCTTTTGGTCGAGCAGAGGCGCAATAAACCGGTCCAGCGCAACATGCGTGTCCGCCCGTTCGTCGCTCACCGCACCGAGCGGCATCGTTTCAATAAGCGCCAGGTCGAACCCCCGCGCCTCGCACCAGTCGATCATTGGCTCCAGCTGACCGTCATTGACCCCCGCCATCGCAACCATATTGATACGGATGGTAAATCCTACATCTTGCGCCGCTTCGATTCCAGCAAGCACCTTGGTCACATCTCCGCCACGTGTGATCCGTCCAAAAACTTCATGGTCTAGCGCATCAAGGCTGATGTTGAGCCTGCGGATGCCTGCGCGAAACAGCGGCTTGGCATATCCGGCGAGCAATGTCCCATTGGTCGTCATCGTCAGCTCGTCGAGCCCGCAGTTCAGTCGCTCGCCCAGCCTGGCGGCAATCACCAAGATATCACGCCGGGTCAGCGGCTCGCCGCCGGTCAGCCTTATCGTCCGGATACCTCGATCGACAAAGGCGTTTGCGATGCCGACCAGTTCTTCGCTTGATAGCAGCCCGGACCGCTGCAGGAATAATGGGACCTCGGCCATACAGTATGTGCACCGCAGATCGCATCTGTCCGTGACAGATAATCTCAAATAATTGATTGTACGCCCAAAAAAGTCGACAAGTGGGGCTGACGTGACATCGTCGCTACGATTATGGCGCACCAGCAGGTCCATTTCGGGTCACTTGTCAGGCTCGATCACCCACGATCGATGCGTGTGAAGATAGAAAAGTTATTACGAATAGGCCACAAGGCCGCATGACCCAACCACCGAACCGAGGTTCGCACGAAAATACTGCCTTGTCGCAGCACAGCTTGCAGGCGTTTCTGCAACGCGACCCGTTGACCGGTCTTTATGACATGAAGTCGTTCGAGCTGTCTATTGCCGATCGCCAACGTCGGCAACCAGATGGTGTGCCTGTTGCACTGGTCGAACTTCGAGGGCTCGCACGCTACAATGACTATCACGACCGCGACGCAGGCGATGCCCTCCTGCTCGGGGTGGCCCGGCGTTTCGAGCGTTTGGCGCGTGACGAGTTCGGGCCTTCGGTTGTGCTGCTGCGGATCAGCGGGTCTCGCTTTGCATTGTTGCCGCCGATGAGGACCAATATCGACCAACTTCGTGTCGAGGCCAGAGGCATCGTCGGCGCATTAGGTGATTCTTTGCTCGCACCGCATGGCGATCTACTCTCGCTCAGGCTTGCAGTTGGAACGGTCGACAGCACAGAGGCATTCAATCCGCAATTATCAATGATTGCACGTCGGCTAGCTGCATCACCTGCTTTGGTTCGCGCAATTGATGTCGAGGCCGCAGCCAGCGGCGAGGGATTGTCTGTCCTGTTTCAACCTCAGTTTGCTTTTGCAGATGACCAGATGACCGGAGCCGAGGCCTTGGTGCGCTGGCAACATCCCCGGCTCGGCGAAGTGGGTGGCGGCGTGCTATTTGCGGCGGCTGCCAGCGCCGGACTCGAACGCAAACTGAGCCGTGCGGTCTGGCGCAGCGCACTCCGTGATATGGCGGCCTGGCCAAATGCCATGACGCATCTACGTGCAGCGCTCAATATCACCGCTGCGGATCTTGCAGATCCAGCTATGGCGAGAGAATTGCTGACGATGGCGGAGGACGCAGGCATATCTGCAGATCGCCTGACGGTGGAGGTAACCGAGGCCGCGCTTATCGAGCACCTTGATAGTGCCGCGGCCACGCTGAAGACCCTGCGCGATGCCGGTCTTCTTACTGCGCTCGATGATTTTGGAACTGGCTATTCCGGTTTGTCATGGCTCAAGAGCCTCCCGGTCGACTATATAAAGATTGATAGTGGTTTTGCTCGCGATGCTGGCGGTCCCGCCCGTGACCAGACGATATTGCGCGGCGTGGTTGATATTGCTCATGCGCTCGATCTCGCCGTGTTGGCCGAAGGGGTAGAGACCGTGGATCAGCGCGACCGGCTGGCAGCGCTGGGATGCCGTTGGTATCAGGGCTACCTAAAGGCGCCCGCTATAGCAGCCGCTGCGCTCATTGCATTCGCCAGTTAGTTTGCGATTTTCGCAAGTCCTTTCGATAATTGCAATGCGCCGTTCAATCGCACTTGCGCATTGCCCCAACTGCGCGTGATCGCAAGCTTGCTATCGGGGCGCAACTTCGCGGTACCCTCCAGCTTGGCGGCGTAAGCAATCAACCCGTCGATGTTTGGCGGCCGATCATTGTGGAAGGCGACCAGCGCCCCTTTCGCACCAACATCAAGTTTTGCAATGCACGCCTTGCTTGCGTTCAGCTTGATTTCCATCAGAATCAGGAGGTTCTTCGTTGCGTCCGGCAACGGGCCAAACCGGTCGATCATCTCTGCGGCAAATCCGTCGATCTCCTCGCGGCTATCGAGCTCATTGAGGCGGCGGTAAAGTCCCATCCGCACCGGAAGGTCGGGAATGTAATCGTCGGGCAGCAGGATTGGAGCGTCGATAGTGATAACGGGCGAGAATTTTTCCTTCGGGGCGGCAAGACCTTCCCCCTCGGCCCGTGCCAACAGTATCGCCTCTTCCAGCATCGACTGATAAAGTTCGAAGCCGACTTCGCGGATGTGGCCTGATTGTTCATCACCGACAAGGTTACCCGCTCCGCGTATATCCAAGTCGTGACTGGCAAGCTGAAACCCGGCACCTAGTGTATCGAGGTCGAGCAGAATCTTGAGCCGCTTTTCCGCTGTTTCGGTCATCGTCCGGTCGGAAGGAGTGGTAAGATAAGCGTATGCACGCGTTTTTGATCGGCCTACGCGCCCGCGCAACTGATAGAGTTGGGCCAGCCCAAAGCGGTCGGCACGGTGAATAATGAGCGTGTTGGCGCTCGGGATATCGAGACCCGACTCAATGATCGTCGTCGATACCAGCACATCATATTTACGGTCGTAATAGGCGCTCATCCGCTCTTCTACTTCACCCGCAGCCATTTGCCCGTGGGCCACGATGTAACTGACTTCGGGTACGGATTTGCGGAGAAATTCCTCGACATCGGGGAGATCCGCGATGCGCGGTGTTACAAAGAAGCTTTGTCCGCCACGGTGATGTTCGCGCAATAGCGCCTCGCGCAGCACCACTGGATCCCACGGGATGACATAGGTGCGCACCGCTAGCCGGTCGACCGGCGGGGTTTTGATGACGCTGAGTTCGCGCAGACCAGACATTGCCATTTGCAGCGTTCGCGGGATCGGTGTGGCGGTCAACGTCAGGACATGAACATCGGTTTTAAGGCTTTTGAGTTTTTCTTTGTGCACGACCCCGAAGCGCTGTTCCTCATCGACAATGACCAGTCCGAGCCTGTTGAATTCGATGCCCTTGGTCAGCAGCGCATGGGTTCCGATAACGATGTCGATACTGCCATCGGCCAGCCCTTCTTTTGTGCGCTTTGCTTCGGCAGAGGGAACAAGCCGAGACAAGCGACCGATATTGATCGGAAAACCTCGAAACCGATCGACGAATGTGCTGAAATGCTGCCGAGCGAGCAAAGTTGTCGGACCTATTACTGCCACCTGCATGCCTGCCATCGCGGCAACGAAGGCGGCGCGCAACGCGACCTCGGTTTTGCCAAAACCGACATCGCCGCACACCAGTCGGTCCATCGGCTTGCCGGCGGCCAGGTCACCGAGCACGTCGCCGATCGCGCGGTCCTGATCGTCGGTTTCGGCATAAGGAAATCGATCGACAAATTCGGGGTAGGTCGCATCTGCATTGGCGATTTCGGCGGGGCGGAGCGCGCGTACGGCGGCGGTTGCCAGCAACTCGCCGGCAATTTCACGTATGCGTTCTTTCATCCGCGCTTTGCGGCGTTGCCATGCTTCACCACCGAGCCGGTCGAGCGACACGCCATCGCTATCCCCACCGTAGCGTGACAACACGTCGAGGTTTTCGACCGGGACAAACAATTTGTCGCCGCCTGCGTAAGTAAGCCACACGCAGTCATGCGGGCTTTGGCCAACCGGTATGGAAATCAGCCCCTCGTAACGTCCAATGCCGTGGTCGCGGTGGACGACATGATCGCCAACCGACAGCGTCGCCATTTCCGCCAGGAATGCATCGGCGCTCTTCTTGCGCCGTTGCCGCCTGATCAGCCGATCGCCCAGAAGATCTTGTTCCGAGATGATGCTCAACGAGTCGCTGACAAAGCCGTGCTCGATAGGTACGACTACAGCGACTGCTGTTTCGCGGTTGGCGAGCCCAAGCGCTTGCTCCCAGTCATCGGCAATGCTCATCCTGAGCGCGCCATGCTCCTTGGCGAGCCCTACCAGCCGGTCCCGCGCGCCGGCCGAATAGCTGGCGAGGATTGTCTTTCGCCCATCTGCACGTTCTTTGGCCAGATGCGCTACCAGCGCGTCGTAGACATTGTCGCCGGCCGCACGTTCGGGTGCGAAATCGCGCGCCGATGTCGTTGCGCAATCGATAACATTTGCACTTTCCGGCTCGTCGAATCCGGTTACGAGATGGATGTTGTACTGCTTGACTGCCGCGTCCCACTCGGCGGGCGTGAGATAGAGAGATTGAGGTGCTAGCGGCCGATAGGAACCCGCGGTTGTCTTTGCCGCCTCCAGCCGGTTTTGATGGTAATCGGCAATTGCTTCGAACCGCGATACCGTCGCAGCGATGCTGCCAGCATCGCGCACTGCCAGCGGGGCGTCGCCGAAATGATCCAGAAGGGAAACCAGTCGTTCCTCGAACAACGGCAGCCAATGGTCCATACCGGCCTGACGACGCCCTTCGGAAACCGCTTGATACAGTGGGTCGCTGGTGGAATTGGCACCGAATAAATCACGATAGCCGGTGCGAAACCGCTTGATCGTCTCATCATCGAGCAACGTTTCTGCGGCAGGCAATAGCAGCAGTTCGGTCGCGTTTCCGCTCGATCGCTGGTCAGACGGGTTGAACCGACGCAAGGTCTCGATTTCGTCGCCGAAGAAATCGAGCCTGTACCCCTCGTCTTCACCAGCTGGAAACAGGTCGACAAGACCACCGCGTACGGCAAATTCGCCATGATCGGCGACCGTGTTTACGCGCGAATAGCCATTAGCCGACAGCAGGTCTGCCAGCCGGTCGCGATCCATGCGTGCGCCCGGGTAAAGTCGCGCCGATAGCTGGCGGATACGGAATGGAGTCAGCGTGCGCTGGGTAACCGCATTCGCGGTGGTGACGATAAGCTGCGGGCGTGTGCCGCGCGGTGCCTGCAAGCGGGTAAGCGCGGCCATTCGCTCGGATGAGCATCGTAAGCTTGGTCCGGCACGGTCATAGGGCAGACAATCCCATGCCGGAAACCGGATAACCTCTAGTTCGGGGGCAAACCATGCTGCGCTATCCGCCACAGACTGCAACGCAATGTCATCAGATGCGATCCACAGCAGGCGGCCCGACGGGCGGAGGGATACTGAACGGGCAAGATCGGCAGCAAGCAAGGGCGCAAAACCGGAGGCGACACGCGCCAAGGTCTGCGGTCTCGTAGCACCGGTTAACAGCGACAGATCGATCATCAGCGCGGGATGGCAATATAGTCGAGGCGGCGGAGGCGTTCGATCATCCGACCGGCCAGATGAGGCGGCGGTTCGCTGCGTGACAATGCCCATGCCATTATGTCGACGTCTTGCTCGTCGATGACCACTTCGAACCAGCTGAGTTCGTCGTCGGACCATGAAGCGTGGTAGGAGTCGAAGAATCCGCCAATCATGTAATCAGCCTCACGGGTTCCGCGATGCCATGAGCGATAGCGCAGCGCTTTCAGGCGGGCCTCACGGGACTGGTCGATAATGTCATTCATGCTCGCCGTCCAAACCTGCAAAAGGGCGAGCTGGCATTGCCACTCGCCCGCTGGCGCAGCCGCGCCGCTCGTCCTATGCTGTGTCCCTTAGTCATGCGGCCCATCATTCTCAATCCACTGTTTGCGGAGATTATTGCGCAACGCGGCGTAGGCCCACAAATGGCGCGCGGGTTAGCAAGGTTGGGTATCGAACGAGTCAAGGATGCATTGTTCCATCTGCCGACCGGACGTATTGACCGGTTGCGGATAACCAGTCTCGACGAGGCTGTCGTCGGCCAGGGGGTCATTGTTCCGCTGACTGCACAAGCCTATCGCCCCAGCCCATCGGCGCGGGCACCGTTCCGTGTCGATGCATTCGATCCGGCAGGAAATCATGTCTCGATCGTCTATTTCGGGCGTGGCCAAGGCATGGCGAAAAAAGCATTCCCGATCGGCGAACCCCGCATTGTGGCTGGTCGGCTCGATCAGTTTGGCGACATGCTGCAGATAGTTCACCCTGATCAGGTGGCCGAACCCTCGGCTGCCGGAACAATACGCGACCGCGAGCCTGTCTATCCATTGACTGATGGGCTGACCAACGGACGAATGGCGGCGATCATAGGCGACGCAATGCGTGCCGCTCCCGACTTGGGTGAATGGATCGATGGCGGATTGCTGGCCGCGAAAGGCTGGCCGGGTTGGCGCGATGCACTGTCGGCTGCACATGCCGCGTCGACAGACAGCGCAGCGCGTGACAGATTGGCATATGACGAATTGTTTGCCGGGCAATTGGCGTTATTGCTGGTGCGTGCCGTTAATCGCCAGCGACGTGGCCGGGCGATTGTCGGCGATGGGCGGTTGCGCAGTGCCCTGAAGCTCCCCTTCGCTCTAACCTCTGCACAACGCCGCGCCGTTGCCGAAATCGATCGTGATATGGTTCAGGCGGCCCCAATGCTGCGCTTGCTGCAGGGCGATGTAGGTTCGGGCAAGACATTGGTGGCGCTGATCGCGCTGCTTGCTGCAGTCGAGGCGGGCGCCCAAGGTGCATTGCTAGCCCCGACCGAGATTTTGGCACGGCAGCATTTCGAAACACTGCGGCGGATGCTGACCGAATTGCCGGTCGCGATCGCCCTGCTCACCGGACGCGACAAAGGCAGATCGCGCGAAGCGGCTTTGATGGGCATCGCCAATGGCAGCATCCAGATCGTGGTTGGCACCCATGCTATTTTTCAGGATAACGTCATTTATCGCGACCTCGGGCTGATCATTGTCGATGAACAGCATAAATTCGGCGTCGCGCAGCGGCTGATGCTCGCCCAGAAGGGTCGATTACCGCCACATGTGCTGGCAATGACAGCCACTCCTATTCCGCGCACGCTGACGCTTGCCGCTTATGGTGAGATGGATGAGAGTCGCCTTGACGAACTGCCGCCGGGTCGCACCCCGGTGGATACCCGGGTGATTGCCGCTGAACGCGTGCCACAAGTGATCGATGGCCTCGCTCGCCATCTTTCTGCCGGCCACCGTGCCTACTGGGTTTGCCCGCTGGTCGAGGAAAGCGAGGCCAGCGACTGCGCCGCAGCAGAAGAACGCGCCGCGCTGCTCAAGTTGCGATTTGGGGAAACCGTCGGGCTCGTCCATGGGCGGATGAAGGGGCCGGAGCGCGATGCGGTGATGGCCGATTTCAAAACGGGTCGCCGAACATTATTGGTGGCGACTACGGTAATCGAGGTTGGCGTCGATGTGCCCGAAGCCAGTTTGATGATCATCGAGAGCGCCGAACGCTTTGGGCTGGCGCAGCTCCACCAGCTGCGCGGTCGGGTTGGCCGGGGTTCCATGGCTTCGGTCTGTTTGCTCATCCGGGCGAACAGCATCGGCGAGACCGCTCGTGCCCGCCTTGCGCTGATGCGCGAAACTAACGACGGTTTTCGTATTGCCGAGGAAGATCTTAAGCTGCGTGGCGGCGGCGAATTGCTTGGCACTCGCCAATCAGGCGATGCCGAATTTGCGGTGGCGACACCCGAACAAGTCGATCGACTGATCGCGACCGCGCGGGATGATGCTCGATTGCTGATCGACCGCGATGGTGGCCTGGAAGGGGAGCGGGGGGAAGCAGCGCGGATTGCACTTTATCTGTTCGATCGCGATGCCGGGGTCGCGTTGCTGCGCAGCGGTTAGGCGGCGATTGCAACACCCAGCGCGCGCAGCATCGGGTTATAGTCTCGCATTTCTATGCCTTCATCGAAACTCACGCCGCTGCGTCCGCCGAGCGACCAGACGGCCCTACCCTTGACCTTGCCAATCACCGGTAGCGAGATTGTCACCATGCTATCCTCGGGCAGCTTGGCGTCGTGGCGCATGAGCAAGCCATCGGCGGAAATATTGACGACAGTGACGGTGGCTGTGCGCCCGTCCTCAAGCACGACCGGAATACGTGCATACACATCGGTGCGCGGCGATGAGCGCTGATCGACCCCGACATAGGAGGCGCTGGAAATCGGATTCATGGCGTCTGTTCCATATGCGGCGGAAAGTAGCGCTGATTGTCTCAACAAGATGTTAAGATGTGATCGCCGTCACACCGCCTGCACGACCAGGCCATGTCGTTTTGCGCCGAATTGAATGCTGACGGTCTCGGCAACGGGCATGATCCGCACCAGCGCATCCGACATCACCAAACCATCGACCCTTACCGCGCCTTCGGCGATCTTGCGCTTGGCTTCGTTGTTGGACGCGACGAATCCCAACTGCTTGAGCGCGGTCACTAAGCTGATGCCGTCCTGGCCTGCAGTGATGGTCGGCAGATCGCCACCTGCTGCCCCATGCTCGAAAGTCCGGAGCGCCGTCTGTGCTGCACTCTGCGCGGCAGGTTCGCCACGGCAAAGGGCCGTAACCTCGTCCGCGAGCCGTTTTTTTGCTACGTTGATCTCGGCACCACCCAGTGCTTCGAGCCGTGCAATCTCCGCCAACGGTAAATCGGTGAAAAGTCGCAGAAACTTGCCGACATCTCGGTCATCGACATTGCGCCAATATTGCCAGAAGTCGAATGCGGGCAGGGCGTCCTCATTCAGCCATACGGCCCCTGAGGCCGTCTTGCCCATTTTTGCGCCGTTAGCAGTAGTCAATAGTGGCGATGTAACGCCGAACAGTGCAGTCCCGTCAGTCCGCCGGGCGAGTTCGATGCCGTTGACAATATTACCCCACTGATCGCTCCCGCCCATCTGCAATCGCGCGCCGTGATGGCGGGCCAGTTCGCGGAAATCATAAGCCTGAAGGATCATGTAGTTGAATTCGAGAAGGGTCAGCGGCTGTTCACGGTCAAGCCGGAGCTTGACCGAATCGAATGTGAGCATTCGATTGATGGTGAAATGTGGTCCGACATCGCGTAGCATGTCGACATAATTCAGCCCATCGAGCCAACCCGCATTGTTGACCATGATTGCGTCCGTCGGCCCGTCACCGAATGTCAGCAAGCGCGCGAAAATGGTGCTGATGGAAGCGATATTGGCGGAAATCATTGCAGGGGTGAGCAATAGCCGCGACTCATCTTTGCCCGACGGATCGCCGATCTTGGTCGTGCCGCCGCCCATCACGATGATCGGCTTGTGACCTGCCTGCTGGAGGCGGCGAAGCAGCATGATCTGGACGAGAGAGCCGACATGCAGCGATGGCGCAGTCGCATCGAAGCCGATATATCCCGGAACGATCTGTTTCGTGGCGAGCGCGTCAAGCCCGGTAGCGTCGGTCTGCTGGTGGATATAGCCACGTGCCGAGAGGCTGCGGAGGAGATCGGATTGAAATGCGGTCATGACGCGGTGGCGCGTAGCATGGGGGCGGTACTTTGGGTAGCATCCGGTTAGAGCTTGTCTGTCATCCGATGACGCCCGGCCACGCGGTAAAAGGGGTCGCGGTTGCTTTCGAAAGACGGGGACGGCTCGTGTGGTTGCGATATGTGGTCGACGTCCCTGAAACCTGCATCGATTTGCCGCACCCAGCCGAGCCGGTCAGGACCGACGAGTTGTGGCGCTCGACATGCTTCGAGGCATTTTTGCGACCGGAAGACGGGTTTGCCTATACTGAGCATAATTTTGCGCCATCGTCTCAATGGGCCGCTTATGAATTCGACAGCTATCGTAACGCCATGCGCGCACTTCAGCTTGACCAGAGCCCGCAAATTCGGCTTGAAGCGGCGTCTAGCTGGTTTGCGGCCGAGGTTGAGGCACAACTGCAACCGGCCTACGACCATCAGTCACTGAACCTGGCGCTTAGTGCGATTATTGAGGAAAGCGATGGCACGAAATCCTATTGGGCGCTGAGGCATCCGCCCGGTGCGCCCGATTTCCATCACCACGATTGCTTTGCGCTGACGCTTGAGGCACCGGACCCGCCATGACGACGCTCTTTGGTATCGACCGGCTTTTAACTGACCCGACGTTGCGCAAGCCGTTGCAGGGCAAACGTATCGCAATACTCGCGCATCCGGCGTCGGTAACTTTGGACCTGACGCATAGCCTCGATGCTCTGGTTGCCGCGGGACTGAATATTACTGCGGTTTTTGGGCCACAACATGGTGTGCGCGGAGATTTGCAGGATAATATGATGGAGTCACCCGACTTCACTGACCCTATGTATAATGTGCCCGTATTCAGCCTTTATGGCGAGGTCCGTCGCCCGACCGGTCAGTCGATGTCGACCTTCGATGTGATGCTAATCGATCTGCAGGATCTCGGTTGTCGCATCTATACTTATGTCACGACGTTGCTTTACGTGCTGGAAGCGGCGGCGCAACATGGCAAAACTGTCTGGGTGCTTGATCGTCCCAATCCGGCGGGAAGACCGGTAGAGGGGACGATATTGCGCGCCGGATGGGAGAGCTTCGTCGGGGCAGGACCGATGCCGATGCGGCACGGGCTGACGCTGGGTGAGATGGGCCAGTGGTTCATCGATCATTTTCAGCTCGATGTGGACTATCGAGTAATTGCGATGGAGAATTGGGCACCAGATGCCAGACCGGGATGTGGCTGGCCTGCCGACAGAGTGTGGGTCAATCCAAGCCCCAATGCCGCCAATATCAACATGGCCCGGGCCTATGCCGGCACAGTCATGCTCGAAGGGGCGACATTGAGCGAGGGCCGGGGAACGACGCGGCCGCTGGAGCTTTTCGGCGCGCCAGACATTGATGCGCGCGCGGTAATTGCCGAAATGCGCCGCGTTGCACCTCACTGGTTGACGGGTTGCACCCTGCGCGATTTCTGGTTCCAGCCTACCTTTCACAAGCATGCAGGGCAGCTATGTTCGGGCGTGTTCATCCACGCCGAGGGCGCCGCATATGGCCATTGTGCATTTCGGCCGTGGCGGGTGCAGGCGGCAGGCTTTAAGGCGATTCGCAACCTCCATCCCGACTATCCATTGTGGCGCGGCAAAGACTTCAAATATGAATATACCGACGATGTTCTGGCCATCGACGTCATAAACGGGTCGACAGTGTTGCGCGAATGGGTGGACGATGCCGCCGCAGCCGTTGACGATTTGGACACGCTCGCGCTACTCGACGAGGCTGCGTGGGAGGAAGAGCGCCGACCCCTCCTCCTGTATTGACGTGGCTCAGATTCGCTCGATGACGATCGCAGGAGCCATGCCGCCTGCGGCGCACATGGTGATGAGGCCATAGCGACCGCCCGACCGTTCCAGCTCGTCGAGGGCGGTGCCGATCAGCATGGAACCGGTTGCGCCAATCGGGTGGCCGAGCGCCATCGCGCCGCCGTTGATATTGACCTTCGACCGGTCCAGATCGAGGTCACGGATGAATTTCTCGGCGACCACGGCAAAGGCTTCGTTAATTTCCCAGACGTCGATATCTTCTTTGGCCAAGCCCGCCTTTTCTAGCACTTTTTTTGCTGCCGGTACCGGCGCGTTGAGCATCAAAGTTGGGCAATCGCCGATATTAGCATAAGCGACGATTCTTGCTCGTGGTTTGAGACCGTGGGCCTCAGCATAGTCTTTCGAAGCGATGAGCACCGCCGCTGCGCCATCAACCACGCCAGAGCTGTTGCCGGCGTGATGCACACCCTGCCAGTCATGCCCAGGATAGGCGCGCTGGATCTGTTTTTTGAAAGTTGTGCCGCCCAAGTCAAATTCGGACAATGCGCCGAAACTGGCCTTGAGATTGGCGAGTCCTTCTGCCGTCGTTTCGGGGCGAGGAAATTCCTCACGGTCGAGCGCAACCGAACCATCTTCGTTGAGCACCGGAACCACCGATCTGGCAAAGCGACCTTCCTTTATCGCGACATCGGCGCGTTGCTGGCTGACCAGTGCCAGTGCGTCGAGAGCTTCTCGCGAAATACCTTCCTTGGCGGCAATGGCATCGCCGCACACGCCCTGGTGACTTTGCGGATGTATCGCGTCAAGCGCAGCGTTGCCCGATCCCATGCCCATCGGTTTGAAGCCGGCATTGGCTTCTTCCGCCGCTATGGTCTGGGTATAGCTCATCATTTCGCAGCCGCCGGCGATAACCAGATCTTCCATGCCCGCCATCACGCTGGCCGCAGCGAAGTTTACAGAAGTGATGCCGCCACCGCAAAAGCGGTCGAGCGTGGTGCCCGACGCCTTGATGTCATAGCCGGCCGCCAGTGCAGCCATTCGCCCCATGTCGCCGCCCTGCTTGCCCTTTTGCGTCGATGTCGACCAGATGATATCCTCGACGTCGGCGGTGTCGATATTGTTGCGGTCCTTGAGAGCTTTGAGCACGGTTGCACCCAGATGTTGCGGGTGAAGGTGGGACAACGCGCCCTTGCCAGGTTTTCCCACACCGCGCGGGGTGCGAACGGCATCGATGATATAGGCTTCGGGCATGGTTATACCTCCGGAATCGATTTCAGGCAGGAATCTGGTTGAACGGGATATTCTTGTCGGGGCGGTGGTCCTGCGGCAGCCCCAATATGCGTTCGGCGATCGTATTGAGCAGCGTTTCGTCCGATCCTCCGGCGATGCGCCCGGTCGGTGCGTTAAGCCAGCTGTAGGTCCAATCCTCCTTGCCAAAGGCATGAGCATCGAACCGCATCCCTGACGCCCCTTGCAAGTCGATGGCAAGTTCGGAAAGTTTCTGGCGCGATCGCACGGCAACCAGTTTGTTGAGGCTGCCTTCCGGCCCTGGCACCATCCCCGCTTGCATCATCAGCATCGCCCGTGCGGTGATCGCATCAAGCCCAGCGCGCATCGCATGGTTGCGGGCGATTGCCGAGCGGACCCGGCCATCCTCGATCGCCGCCTTGCCGTTGATCTCAAGGTCTTTGGCCAGACTGACGAATAGGTCGAGATGCGGACCAAATCCGGCGCTGTCGGTTGCGACATAGCGTTCGATCATTAGCGTCGCGAGCGCCACCCCGAAGCCGCCACCGACTTCGCTCATGCGCTGATTATCCTCAACCCGCACATTGTCGAAGAAGACTTCGTTGACGTGGCTGTCACCCCCGGCGAGTTTGATTGGGCGTACATCGACGCCCGCTGCCTTCATATCCACCCAGAAATAGGTCAGGCCCTTGTGCTTGGCGACAGTGGGGTCAGTGCGGGCGACGATGACGCCGTAGTCGCTGTGATGCGCCCAGCTGGTCCAGACTTTCTGACCATTGAGCCGCCACCCGTTACCGTCCTGTTCCGCCTTCAGCCGAAGCGCGGCAAGGTCGGACCCACCTGATGGCTCGGAGAATAGCTGACACCAGATTTCCTCGCCCTTCAGAGCGGCAAATGTGCGTTCGCGCGCGAATTGTTTGTCGCTGCCGAACTGTATGAGGACCGGCACCGGCATACCCAGCGAAATACCGAAATAGACATTCGGCATGCCGAACTGCATTTCTTCCGCTTCGAACGCGACCTTTTCGAGGTGACTGAGTCCGCGACCGCCAAAATCGGCAGGCCAGTTGATGCCGGCGTAGCCAGCATCAAACTTTGCGCGCTGGTAGCGGCGGCCGAGCGCCAAATCTTCGCCTTCGTTCAATCCACGTCGAGCCGAGCGGCCATAGAAGGGCGACACCGATTCCAGCCAGTCGCGTGCTTCGGCCCGATAGGTGTCGAGAGCGGTCATTCGTCTTCTCCTGCCAGCCGATCGACCAGAACATCTTCCCAGAACAGCATATTGCCCCCTTCGATGGCCAGAGTGCGGGTGCGGCGCAGGTGGAGGTGCAGCCCCGCCTCCCATGTAACGCCGATGCCCCCATGGACCTGCACACAATCGCGTGCGGCCGTATCATAGGCTTCGGTGGCGGACAGGCGGGCAGCCGCCGCATGTTTGACAAGATCGGGGCCATCGGCATTTGCAGCGGCATGCAGCGCATTAGCCCGGGCGATTTCAACAAGACCATAAAGTTCGGCGATGCGATGCTTGACCGACTGGAATGCTCCGATCGGCTGACCGAAGGCTTTGCGTGTGTTGGCGTAATTACGCGCGCGGAGCATCATCGCCTCGGCACCGCCGACTTGTTCGTGTGCGATGATGATTGCCTGCCGGGCGAGGATGGCGAGCGCTGCACCGATCGCGTCGCCAGCAGCGAGCCGCGTTGCAGGAGTGTCGGCAAATACCAGATCGGCGGTGCAGCGGCTGTTGTCGAACGTGGCAACGATGCGCCGCTCTACCGACGCCAAGTCGGCGACCGCTAAAATAGGCTGATCGTCACAAATGGCGAGAACGAGCGCTACGTCGGCGTGGAAGCCGCCACTTATAGCGGGTTTTATCCCGGTCAGCTTGCCGCCGGAATATGTGACAGCAGGCGATGGCGGCAAAGGTGATTGTCCTTCGGCAAAGGCAACCGCGCCAACGACATCGCCGCTGGCTAGCCGCGCGAGCCACTGCGTCCTGATGGTATCATCGCCAAACTCGGCAATCGCATTGGCCGCGCCATAGCTGGAGGTTAAAAATGGTGCGCCAGCACCAGCGTTGCCGACCGCCTGCGCTACCTGGCCCAATTCTATAAGACCGAGACCGAGTCCACCGTACGTATCTGGCAATGCTATCGCAGGCCACCCTTGTTCGCGGGCCATTGCCCACCAACTCTCATCATATTCGCCGCTGGTTTCAAGCAGACGCAATGCGTTGGCAGGATCGCTGCGCGCATCGACAATGCGGCGCGACTCCGTGGCAATGGCCTGTTGGCCTTCGTCGAGCAGAAATGACATGCATGGATAAAAGGCGCTGTTGACGTTTACGTCAAGGGCAGTGACACTGTTGGCCAACAACCGGCGTGAAGCGGGTGGCAGCAGGGAGAATCAAGGCATGGCATTCACGACACGCTTCACCGAAATGTTCGGCATCGAACATCCGATCATTCAAGGTGGCATGCATTTTGTCGGCTTTGCAGAGATGGCAGCGGCTGTGTCAAACGCCGGCGGGCTGGGGATCATCACGGGGCTTACTCAGCGCACGCCGGAGGACCTGGCGAATGAAATCGCGCGGTGCCGGGATATGACCGACAAACCATTTGGGGTGAACTTGACCTTCCTTCCGATGGTCAATACGCCGGATTATCCCGGTTATGTTCGCGTCATCATCGAAGGCGGAGTGAAAGCGGTCGAGACGGCGGGCAACAACCCGGTGGCGGTCCTGCCTGCGTTCAAGGAAGCGGGAATCAAGGTCATCCACAAATGTACATCGGTACGGCACAGCCTTAAGGCGCAATCGATCGGCTGTGACGCTGTATCGGTCGACGGGTTCGAGTGCGGCGGTCATCCGGGGGAGGACGATGTCCCCAATTTCATCCTGCTGCCGCGCGCCGACGAGGAACTGGACATACCGTTCGTCGCTTCGGGGGGAATGGCCGATGGCCGTAGCCTGATCGCCGCAATGGCGCTGGGCGCAGAAGGCATGAACATGGGCACGCGGTTCATTGCGACGAGGGAAGCGCCCGTGCACGATAATGTGAAGGCGGCGCTGGTTGCTGCGTCAGAGCTCGATACCCGGCTGGTCATGCGGCCGCTGAGGAATACCGAGCGCGTGCTGACCAATGTTGCGGTCGAACGCCTGCTCGAAAAAGAGCGGGCGCTGGGCACCGACCTCAAGTTCGAGGATATCATCGAGGAGGTGGCGGGCGTCTATCCGCGGATCATGAAGGAAGGGACGATGGATGCGGGCGCATGGAGTTGCGGGATGGTTGCCGGTCTGATCCACGACATCCCGACCTGCAAGGAATTGATCGACCGGATCATCGCCGAGGCCGAAGCCATATTGGACCAGCGCTTTGCCGGGTTGCGATCACAGAGTTAGGCCTGAAGGATCAAATGCCATGCCCGGACCGTTGCACGGTGTCCGCATCATCGAATTTGCCGGTATAGGGCCAGGTCCCTATTGCGGGATGATGCTGGCCGATCACGGCGCCGAGGTGATCCGCATAGATCGCCCTGGCGGGATGCTGCTCGCAAAGGACCCGTTGTCGCGCAGCCGAAAATCGATTTGCCTCGACATGAAGCAGTCTGCATCGGTCGCTGTTACCCGCGATTTGTGCCGCACCGCGGACGGCGTGATCGAGGGGTATCGTCCCGGTGTGATGGAGCGACTGGGGCTGGGTCCGGATGTGCTGATCGGCGATAATCCGGCGCTTGTATATGGGCGGATGACCGGATGGGGGCAATATGGTCCTTACGCCCAGTCGGCTGGGCATGACATCAACTATATTGCGCTGTCCGGGGTGCTGCACACGGTTGGCAGGGCAGGCGAGCGGCCGGTGCCCCCGGTCAACTATATCGGCGACTTTGGCGGCGGCGGGATGATGCTCGCATTCGGTATGGTCGCGGCAATCCTGTCAGCCAAGACCGGCGGCAAAGGGCAGGTCATTGATTGTGCAATGACCGATGGTTCCGCGCTGCTCGCCGGCATGACATGGGGCTTTCACGCCATGGGATATTGGCAGGATGAGGCGGGGGTCAACCGGCTCGATGGTGGTGCCCCTTATTACGACACCTACGCCTGTGCCGATGGCAAGTTTGTTTCCATCGGGTCGATCGAACCACAATTTTATGCGTTGCTGCGGCAGGTCACCGGGCTGGATGCCGACGCCGATTTCAATGCGCAGGACGACCAGTCGCGCTGGCCTGAGCTGAAGGCCAAGCTGACGGCGCTGTTCGCAACCCGAACGCGCGATGAATGGTGCGCTGTCATGGAGATGACCGACATCTGTTTTGCGCCGGTGCTCAGCCTCAGTGAGGCGCCGCACCATCCGCACAATGTAGCGCGGCAGACATTCATCGATGTGGGCGGAACGGTGATGCCCGCGCCTGCTCCGCGTTATTCCGGCACGATCGCCGATCACCCCGCTCCGGCCCCGGCGATCGGCGCGGATGGTGCGACGATTCTTGCTGCGCTTGGCTATGATGCGAAACATATCGCGGGATTGAAGGCGAGCGGGGCGATGCGCTAGGGGCGGCGTCTGCTGAGCGCACGCTTGGCGAGTTAAGGACCACGCATGCGATCGATCCATTTCAAGGGATTTGCCGGAGTCCGGCTGACCGCAGATGTGCGGGGCGATGAAGACGCGCCGCCAGTGCTTTTGCTGCATGGCGCGGGCCAGACCCGCCATCAGTGGAACGATGTTGCAGCCGCTCTGGAGCTGGCGGGCCGCAAGGTTATCAGCATCGATCTGCGCGGCCACGGCACCAGTGAATGGCCCAGCGACGGCCGGTATCAGTTCGATGCCTATGTCGAGGATGTGAAAGCCGTGCTGGCCCAGCTCCCCGCCCGCCCGGTCATCGTTGCCACATCGTTGGGGGGCTGGCTGGCGACGGTCGTGCTGGGCGAAGAGGGCGCGCATGTTGCAGCTGGCCTGGTGCTGGTGGACAGTGCCGACGGTCCCGATTTCGACGACGCAGTTTCGCTGAGCGAGGCGATGCAACGCTGCGGCATGGCGCGGGTTTCGCCCGATTTCGATCCGCTGATCGGCGAAGCGATGCTGTTAGGCGGAGTTGGCGAACGGCTGACGGGTGCGGCGGCGAAACTGGCCTTGCCGGTCATGATGGTCGGATACGAAGGCGCGTGCAATGGTGCATTGGGCGCGGCGATGAGCGATGTCGAAGCGATCGAGGTCGACAGGGCGGCGCTGCCGGGCGGGAGCGAAGGATCGGAGCTGCTCAACGGGCTGCTGCTCGATTTCCTGGAGCGGCGCTTTCCACTTGCCCCGCCCGAATATCGTGAAGGATCCGATGCGCGGACGTTTCGTGACGCGCTGGGCTGTTTTGCCACTGGCATCACGATCGTCACCGCGCTGGCCGAGGATGGCACGCCGACCGGGCTAACCGCCAACAGCTTCACATCGGTTTCGCTGGACCCGCCGCTGCTGCTGGTGTGCATCGCCAATGGCGCGGGCAGTGCAGGTGTGCTGGCCGGCGCGCAGCGGTTTGCGGTCAACGTCTTACAGATCGGCCAGCAGCCGACATCGAACCGCTTTGCCGGGCGCGGCGAGGACCGATTTGCCGCAACTCCATGGGCGATGGGAGAATTCGATACGCCGGTGCTGATCGGCAGTCTCGCCAGTTTCGAATGTGAGCGCCATGCGGTGCATGATGGCGGTGACCATTTCATACTCGTCGGCCGGGTGCTCAAAGCGATGTTCGAGCCGAGGCGTGACCCCTTGCTGTATTTTCGCGGCAAATACAGGCGGTTACACTTCGCTTAGCATAGAGCATGGGAAACTGCATCGCATGGTTTGCGGCAAGTTTTGCCGAATAACCGACCGCTGTGCGGCATGTCGTTCGGCAAAAATTGGTGAGCCCTGCTGGGTTCGAACCAGCGACCTAGTGATTAAAAGTCACGTGCTCTACCAACTGAGCTAAGGGCCCGCACCATGGGTTGCGCGCATCCCCCTAAGAGAATCGAAACAAGCGGTCAACGGTCTGCTCGCGATCTCCCCAGCCGGGCAGCGACATGGCGTACGGTTCGCGATGACAGCGGGTCGCGCCAGTCGGCAGCGATCGCCAGCAGCGGATCGACGACGAAACGGCGTTCGGCCCAGCGCGGGTGCGGGATTGCCAGGGTCTTGCCCGACCAGGCACCGCCGGACCAGAAAATGATATCGAGATCGAGCACGCGTGCCCCCCAGCGCCGACTGCGGCGGCGACCGAAGGCGGACTCTGTCGCCTTCAGCCGATCGAGCAAGCCGGCAGGCGCCAGCGATGTGGCGATCAGCGCCGCTGCATTGGCATAGCGGCGGTGCGACGGGCCGACAGGCGCGCTGCCGATCGTCGGGCTGACCGCCAGCACCTCGATCCCGTGCGCCGCAAGATCGGCCAGCGCCGCAGCGAGCACTGCCGCAGGCGCGCCGTGCCGACCGTGGCGGCGATTGGAACCGAGCGCGATGGCGTAAATCTGGAGCCCGGTGACCAGCATCATCACAGGCGCCAGATAATCGAGCAGAGCGATTTATAACCGGGCAAGTTTACACGAGGTGATACTGACGCGGCAAGGAAAGCCGTTTCTGCCCAATGCGACTGATCGATAAAAGCGATCATTCGACGGGAAGAAGAACCAGATGTATCGTCGGACATTTGGGGAACATAGCATGAGGCCGTTCGTGTAGGACAGGGCGAAGCGACGCTTTCTAACCCCGGCCCGGCAATATGCCCATCGTCTTGGCGATGATGCCCAGCATGACTTCGTCTGCGCCGCCGCCGATCGAACCGAGTCGGCCATCGCGATAGGCCCGGCTGACCCGGCTTTCGTCCATGAAGCCCATGCCGCCCCAATATTGCAGGCAGCTGTCGGCGACCTCACGCTGAAGACGGCCGCCCTTGAGTTTGGCCATCGATGCGAGGCGAGTGACGTCTTCGCCCGCGACATGCGCGGCAACACAATTCCATGTCAGTGCCCGTAATGCCTCAACCTCGGTTGCGAGTTCGGCCATGCGGAAGTGGATGACCTGATTGTCGAGCAGCGGTTTGCCGAACACCCGGCGCTCGCGGGTGTAGCCGATGGTATCGGCGATGATGCGTTCGCAGCCGACCACCGACGAGACGGCGGCATAGATGCGTTCTTCCTGAAACTGCATCATCTGATAGGTAAAGCCCATCCCCTCCTCTCCGATGCGGTTGGCGACCGGCACGCGGACGTCATTGAAGAAAATCTCTGCAGTATCCGACGAATGCATGCCCATCTTCT
>JANNMK010000218.1:0-11285 GCA_031397785.1 Sphingomonas sp.
CGCGACTCCGACCGCCCAGTCCCCGAACGGATACAACGCCAGTTAGCCCTTGGCGAGACCGACGCCGCTGCCGTCGGACTTGACCCGTGGCTTGACGTTGTAATCGAGCACCCGCTTGACGGTGACCAGGGCTTTCATGGGCTTGCTCCGATAGGTTCGACAGGTTTGCTCTAAATCTGGTTCACGTTAACGTCAACCTGACCGTTGGCCGGTATCGGCCAGTTACCGCATGATCGCTTTGCGGATCGCGCATTGCGGTGTGCGTTTCGGCCTGCCTGGCGGTCAGCTCTCCCGGCCTGGTCCCGAGCCGATCCCGCGTCTGCCGGAAACGCCTGCGATATGCGAACAGCGGAGGTTCGACAGTGCCGGGCATGGCGGGTGTCTACGCCACCTTGCGGACCTCTGCCACGATCTTTTGTGCAGCGTCACCCAGGTCGTTGGCGGCGACGATGGCGAGGCCGCTGCTGGCCAGAATATCCTTGCCCTGCAGCACATTGGTTCCTTCGAGGCGGACCACCAGAGGCACCGAAAGATTGACCTCCTTGGCCGCCGCGACGATGCCGTCGGCGATGATGTCGCATTTCATGATGCCGCCGAAGATATTGACCAATATGCCCTTCACATTGGGGTCGGCGAGGATGATCTTGAAGGCTGCGGTCACTTTTTCCTTTGAGGCGCCGCCGCCGACGTCGAGGAAATTGGCGGGGAACATGCCGTTCAGCTTGATGATGTCCATCGTCGCCATGGCAAGGCCGGCGCCATTGACCATGCAGCCGATGTCGCCATCGAGCTTGATATAGGCCAGATCATATTTCGAGGCTTCGACCTCGGCCGGGTCTTCCTCCGTTTCGTCGCGCAGCGCGGCGATGTCGGGGTGGCGGAACAGCGCATTGGTATCGAAACTCACCTTGGCGTCGAGCACGAGGATTTTGCCATCGGTGGTTTCGACCAGCGGGTTGATTTCGAGCATCGCCATGTCGGTGGCGATAAACGCGGCATAAAGTTTTCTGACGATATCCTGCGCCTGGGCGGCGAGATCGCCGGTGAGTCCGAGCACGGCGGCGGCGCGCTGCGCATCGGCATCGGTAAGGCCGGTCGCCGGGTCGATCGTCAGCGTCTCGATCTTTTCCGGTGTGTCGTGGGCGACCGCTTCAATATCCATGCCGCCTTCGGTCGAGACGATCATCGCCACCCGGCCCGAGGCGCGATCGACCAGCATCGAGAGATAATATTCATGCGCGATATCGGCACCATCGGTCACGTACAGCCGGTTGACCTGTTTGCCCGCGTCGCCGGTCTGGATGGTGACCAGCGTGTTGCCGAGCATTTCGCGGGCGTTGGCCTCCACCTCCGCAAGGCTGCGCGCGAGGCGCACGCCGCCCTTGGCATCGGGGCCGAGTTCCTTGAACTTGCCCTTGCCGCGGCCGCCCGCGTGAATCTGCGATTTGACGACCCATAGCGGTCCGGGGAGCCGGTTTGCCCCAGCAACCGCTTCGTCGATCGACATGGCCGCATAGCCTGCGGGGACGGCGATGCCATGCTGGGCCAGCAGTTCCTTGGCCTGATATTCGTGAATGTTCATCGGCGTTGCGCGTCCTCGATAGGGCCAGGTCAGTCGCTGTCGCCTAACGCACAAGCGGCGGGCGATGCAAGGCCGTCAGCTGCGCATTCGCGCCAGCCGCTCAATTACGCAGCGCGCAAATCGCGCCGGAACTGGTCATTACCGCCACTATCTGAGGATCGCCGAGCGCGCGGGACCGGCGGAGCAGCTGTTCGACGGTCACGGCCCGCATGTCGGCGCCGCGCAGATCGCCCAGTCGCCCGATCCGGCGCAGTTGCAGGAGGCTGAGGCGATCGACCATGCGGGTCGCCATGCAGGCGGCGACGGGGCGGGACAGGCCGGCCTGCATCAACCCGGTGCGCACCCGCTGTTCCGGGGTGGCGCAAGCGGCGAGCGACAGCATGAGGGCAGAGGCGGACAGGCAGGCAGCAATCGACGATATGTTCATTTCGGACCCCTGATGGCCGGGCAATCGCCAGTTCGGAGCGACCGGTCAAACCCTGATAACCATGGTGGCATCACAACCAGCGCATGACCAGACCTGTTCCCGCGCTGCACAACGCCGCCTTTCGCCGCAATGAAGCCGCCGATTCCATCGATGCCCTGCTGATCGGCGGCAGCCCGCCGATGGCGGCTTTGCGCCATCTGATCCGGCTGCTGGCGGCCAGCGATGCACCGGTGCTGCTGCACGGGCCGACCGGATCAGGCAAGGAAGTGGCAGCGCGCGCCGTCCATGCCGCAGGCAGCGGCAGCGAGCGGCCGTTTGTCGCGGTCAATTGCGGGGCGATACCCCCCGAGTTGATCGAGAGCGAGTTGTTCGGGCACGAAAAAGGCAGCTTTACCGGAGCGAGCGAACGCCGGATCGGACGGTTCGAGGCGGCCAATGGCGGCACATTGTTCCTCGACGAGATAGGCGACATGCCGCTCGCCGCGCAGGTCCGGTTGCTGCGGATACTGGAGGAGCGCAGTTTCGAGCGGGTCGGTGGCAGCCGGCCGATCGCCTTTACCGGGCGGATCGTGTGCGCCAGCCACCGCAATCTGGCCGAGGAAATACGCGCCGGGCGGTTCCGCGAGGATTTGTGGTACCGGCTGGCGGTGTTGCCGGTGGCGGTGCCCGCGCTGGCCGAACGGCGCGAGGATATCGCCGCACTGGTCGCGCATCTGGCGCGCGGGATCGACGGCGCAGCGGGATTTACCGCAGGCGCGCTGGCGCTGTTGCAGCAGCATGACTGGCCCGGCAATGTGCGCGAGTTGCGCAATGTCGTGGCGCGGGCGGCGATCCTGTTTCGCGATGCCATCGTCGATGCAGACCAGGTGCGCGCTGTGATCGGGACAAATGCTGGCGGTGCACCGGCCGGGCCCGCCGCAGCCCTGTGCGCAGCGGCACTCGAGGCCGACGACAGCCCGGACCCCGACCTCAAGCGGCTGCTGGATGGCATCGAGCGGCGCCAGCTGACCGCCGCGCTCAATCGCAGCAGCGGGGTGGTGGCCGATGCCGCCCGGCTGGTCGGCCTCAGTCGCACGACCTTTATCGACCGGATGCGGCGGCACGACCTGTCGCGCGAAAACATCGGCCTGGCTGCCTGAGCAGGAAAAAAGGAACCGACCCTGCTAAATCGCGTTGGCTAATGGTCGTAAATCATTTTCGGTGACGGCGTTTTGGGTGCCGCCACCGGCCCGTTTCCGACCGGAAACGGCAAGGTTACGACCGCTTGGGATGGTGTCGCGACGGGCCAGTCTGGTCCCTTGTCCGGCGCAACGACATCCCATTCGACTGGCCCCGGCACCGCACAAGCGGTGCCGGGGCCTTTCGTCCGGGGACGTCCGGCTGAGATGGTGCCTCAGCGGACGGTAATCGTCCCGACCCGGCGCATGCCGTCGTCCTGCGGGTCCATCTCGACATCGACCAGTTCTTCGCTCTGGTTGGCGCGGCCGAAATTGCGGATGATCCGCGCCTGCACGCTCGACGGGCCATTGGGGTTGGTCCGGTCGCTGGCGAAGGTATCAATCTCGATCGTGTAAACCCCGCGCGGCGCGACGCGGATCATATATTCCTCTGGTCCGAAACCGTTGGTGACATCACCGGACAGCTTGCCGCCGGACGCGGACAGCGGGCTGGAGAAGCCGACCCGTTCGCCATTGGCCTCGGCGACCCACAGATCAAGATCGGTGCGCGGCGTGTTCCAGTCGACGACGATGCGGATATCGGTATCGAGCATCGCCACGAGGCGTGGCGGCAGGGCATGATCGCGCCCGCCTAGACTGCGATAGCGTTGCACCGCCAGATTGGCGTCCATCAAGGTCAGCGCCTCATAGCCGCGAAAGCCCTCCCGCCGGACGGTGAGCACCGAATCGGCAAACAGCGCGATGGCGCGCTCAAGATCGGCGCGAGCGGCCGCGTCCCGGCCCGCCGCCCGGTGCGCCTCGGCCCGCGCCATCAGCACCATGGCCTGCCAGCGAATGGGCTGAGGCCGTTCATCCTCCCGATCCGCGAGCTGGGTGAACAGCGCCAGCGCGCGGTCGAGTTCACCGTAACGCAGCAAGCGGCCCGCGACGATTTCCAGCGTCTGATTGTCGCGGGTGGCGAGGTCGAGCGCGGAAACCACGGCGCGGCGCGCCTCTGCCGCCCGCCCGGCGCGCCAGTGCCATTCGGCCAGATCGAACCAGAACAGCGGCAGCGCGCCATGGGTCCGACGCTGCCGTTCCACTTCGTCGGCCCAGTTCGTTCCGGCAGCATCGATCGCGGCGATCCACGGGCGGCCGGGCGACCATTCCACGGTCTGGATCGCATCCGGGGCCCGCTGGCTGGCAGCGGCGGGTGCGCCATCGTCTTCGTCCGGTGCGACACGCGTCGCCACCCGATCATCGGGTGATGCGAGCATATCATTGCCGACAACCGTGACCGGGGTTGCCGATTCGAGATCGGGGCGGCTGATCAGCGTGCCGGTGACGACGATATCGGCGGCGCTGTCTTCACGCCCCTGTTGCGGCATCACCGACACCGGTGGAGGCGGCGGCGCGGGAGGCGGCGGGGAACCGCCATCGATACCATCGCGGTCGCGATTGCCGGGCGCGACGGCCGACGAATCGCGGCGCGGCGCGGCGAATTTCTGTCCCCACCATGCACGTTGAACGTCCCACAGCGCGGCGACCTCGTTCAGTCGGCCGGCCTGACGGCTGGCGAGTCCGGCATCGGCATCGGCGCGCAGCACCGCATAGCGATCCTGCAGCGCCTTGGGATAGCTTTGCGGGGGCGGGATGTTGGCCTCAACATAATCGGCGGGCTGTTCGAGGACGATGAACGAGGCGAGCGGGCTGGCCACCGAATAGCGGCGTGACAGGACAACGAGATCGCTGGTGCGCATGTCGCTGGCATCGGCAGCGATACGGCGGCTGGCCCATAGCGCGCCGGTGCCTGAAAAGAGCGGCGGGGCGATGGCCGGGCGGACAAAGCGTGACCAGCGAGTGCCGTTGGCATAGCGTAAGGCAAGGCCGCCGGTTTCGGGCATCGGTCCGACAAGCCGGTAGCGACCCGGCGCCGCGGCCATCCGCACTGCCGGGACCGTCTGGCCCGCATCGTCGACCAGCCGGCCGATATCGGATCCGTTGGCCGACAGCATCGCCACCGCCTGCTGCCGGGTCGTGCTGCCCAGTTCGACGAACGATCCGCCGCTGCGCGCGGTAACGCCGCCCAGCCAGCCGCGATCAACCTCTCGGCCCGAGGCAATCGCATGGGTGCGGCAGGGCAGCGCAAAATCGGCGCGGGCGTCGATGGTGGCGCGGCCATCGCTGGCGAGGATGCAGACCGCGCCCGGTGCCACGGTGACCGCGCCGAGCGTCGCAAAACTGGTGCCGCCAGCGACCCGGACCGCGCGCAACCGGGCGATCAGCGCAGGCACGCTGGCCATGGTGACGGTTTCGGCCGCTCCGCTGTCGAACAGCGTCAGTGCGATGGATGGCGGCGGGCGGGCCGCAAGATAGGCTTCGATCAGCGCGATTTCGCCCGCCAGATCGTCATCCGCCCGGCTGACCGAGCGATCCCAGAAAATATGAACCGGCAGCGGCACGGGACCATCGGGCGAAGACGTCGTCGTCGGGTTGTCGCCTTCGATATCGAAGAACAGTTCCCCATTGGCATGGCGGCTGACGACCATGCCGTCGCGCCGCTGCACCGGGGGCAGGCGCAAGGCGCCGCCGAGGCGGACATTCCACAGATCCGCGCTCAGCCGTCCGCCCGACCAGCTGGCGGCGATGCCGGTGGGGAGGGTGAAGGCGGGCGGTGTGCCATCATCGCTTTCGATGCGCAGCGTCAGCCGCCCGACCGGACCCGCCGGGCGCAGCGGCAGGACATAGCCTGCCACCGGATCGATCGGCGAGGCCATGACGAGGCGGATCGTGCGGCTGCCGCCGGCAGGAATCGGAAAGATGCGGGTCGAGAAGCGGTCCGCCCAGGTCACTTCGGCAAGGCCGGGATCGATGCGCTGGACGACGCGGCGCTGATACGCCTCCCGCGCGCGGTCGCGCCCGGCGATGACGCCATCGATCAGATCAGGGCCGACATCTAGCGCATAGCCGGTGATTGCCGACCCGGCGGGCATGTCGAAGGCAAAATCGCCCTCCAGCACATCCGATGTCGGGTTGCGGAAGGTGGCGGTGATGCGGGTTTCGGCGATGCCGCCGCGCAGCCGCACCGCAAGATCGAGAATTTCGATATCCAGCAGCCGGGCCGTGGTCGCGTCCGAGCGGACCCCGCGGATATTGCCGGTGAGGAGCAGCGTGGGCTGTTCGACCTTGGCGGTTTGTTGCCCGCGATCCTGCGCGCTGGCCGGGGCGACAGGGACCATAGCGAGCAAGGCGAGCCACGCAGCCAGCGTTGCGCCCATCCTAACTGCTGCCATTGGTCCCACTCCCATCACCGTGACCGGCCCTGTGTCACAGGCTGTGGCTGTCGGAAAGATGAACGGCCCGTCCCGCCGGACAAACGCTTGGTCGATTGTGCGATTATTGCACAGGATTATTGCACGGGGCAGCTGGTGCCCGGCCCGGCGACCAGATCGAGGCAGCGTCCGTCTATTTCGGCAGCGGTTACCGGAAGACCGAGCAGCCCGGCCAGCGTCGGCATGATATCGACCACCATTACCGGATTGGGCTGTTCGAAGCCGCGCATCCCGGCGCGCCAGAACAGGATGGGGACGCGCCGGTCATAGTCCCAGACCGAACCGTGGGTGGCGATATAGCCAAGATTGGTGACGGGAATGGGGGTGACGCGATCCTTGAGCACGACGATGTAATCGCCCGAGCGGGCAGGATCGTAATTGGCGCGCAGCCGATCGGCGATGCTCCACAATTCGGGCGAGCGGCGCGGCATGGGCAATGCGGCAAGATCGCTGCCGCGAAACACGCCCTCGACCTGGGGGTGCGCGGACAGGGTGGCAACGGCGGCGGCGATGACGCGCGCGCGATTGGCAGGCGACAGGCTGCGGCTGACATACATATCGCCGAACGGACCGTCGCCATAAAGCAGCGGACCGGTTGCGGTCAGGCCGAGATCGCTGGCGATGGCAGTGCCCAGGGTTTCGGGCAGCAAGGCGGCATCGACGCGCTGGGCCGCGGGAATGGCGTTTTCACGATTGCGTTCGGGCGCGTCATGGCCGCCATGATCGGCGGTCAGCACCACAGCATAGTCGATGCCGGTGGCATCCATCCGCGCGAAAAAATCCCCCAGTTCGCGATCGAGACTGAGGATTTGCAAGCACATTTCCGCGCCGCCGGTGCCGACCGCATGACCGACATAGTCGGTGGCGGACAGGCCGAGGATGAGGAGATCGGTCTGCGGCCCTTCCCCCAGGCGGTTTTGCGCGCGCAACGCCGCGCCTGCGGCAAGCACCGTGCCATCGGCTTCGGGCGAGGCGAGGAAGGCGCGGAAGTTGCCGCCATCGCGGGCAAAGCGCCCGGTGCCGACGGTGCGCCCGCCGCCGATGTCGACCGCATGATCCTGCGCCGTGCAGGCGGCCGGGAGGTCGAGCGCAGGGCGCGGCGCGGCGATGGCGCGGGCGATGGCGGCAGAAATCTGGGCCACGCCTGCGGACTGGACAGCGCCGCGATAGCTGGCGAGACCGGTCGGGGCGAGCCACCACATGTCATCGGCGCTGCGCCCGCCCATCATGATCGCGGCGCGATCCTTGCCGGCGACCGAGACAATGCGGGTGCGTGCATCGGCCGCCGTCATCCGGTCGCCGAGCGTCGGCACGCGCAGATACTGAACCGAGGGGGCATAGCGGCCGCTGGCCGAGGCCGTCCCCTCGACCCCAGGGTCTTCCGAGCAATAGACCCGCTTGTCTTCACGGGTCAGCGTCAGATCATACCAGTTGTTGGCGATGATCCCGGTGCGGGCGGGGTGCGATCCGGTGAGGATGGTCGAATGGCCGGGACAGGTTTCGGACGCGGCATGCGCCTGGTAGCCCTGCGGAAATACAGCGCCGCTGGCGAGCCGGGCGAGGCCGCCGCGAAACAGCGAGCGATATTGCGCGAAAAGATCGGCGGAGAATTGATCGACCGAAATGGCGATGACGAGTTTTGGCGGGGCGGGACGTTCGATGGCGGCCTGTGGCATCGCCTGGGCGGGTTGCGGAGTCGGCACCGATTGCTGGGCCATGACCGCCGGACAAGCCGTGGTGGCGGCGAGTAACGCCAGAATGCAGGTCACCGGATGCATGGGCATGATTTCCTCTACCAAATTGCGCGCGCGATCCTGTGGCGGCGACAGCCACTGGTCATGCGCCAGCGACCCGCTATATCGCAAGCGCCGATAAGGATAGCAGCGTTGCCGACCTGCCATGACATGACGATGACATTATGACGATGACAGCATGACAATGATTGTGCGCCGGATGCTGGTGCTGTTGCTCGCGCTGCTTGGCGGGCTGTCCGCGACCATGGCCACCGCGCAGATCGGGCCCGGCCCGCATATCCGCAGCCAGCTGGTGGCTGCCGCGCCGGCGCCCGCGCCGGGCAGCACCAGCGATATCGCGATCAGCATGGCCCCCGATGCAGGCTGGCATGGCTATTGGACCAATGGCGGCGATGCGGGATTCGGCATGCAGGTCGAATGGATGCTGCCGCCAGGCGTGAGCATCGGCGACCTTCGCTATCCGGTGCCCGAAACGCTTATCATCGGCGGACTGATGAATCATGTCTACGAGCGGCCTTATGCGTTGCTTGCGCCGCTGACGGTGGCGGCCAATGTCGCGCCGGGCACCCGCCTGCCGATTCGCGGGCAGGCGCGCTGGCTGGCCTGCACCGATCAGGTGTGCGTTCCTGAATCGGGCACGCTCGCCCTCGATATCGTCGTCGGTCAGGCGGGTGCGACCGGCATCGCCGATCCACGGTTCGATGCATGGCGCGCCGCCTTGCCGCAACCGCTGAGCACCCGCGTCCGCTATGCGCCCGATGGCAACCGGGTGCGGCTGGCGATCCCGCTGCCGGCATCGCTGGCCATCGCCGACCCACATCTGTTCATCGAAACGGCGCGCGCCACCCAGCCCGGTGCCGAGCAACGATTCAGCCGCCTGGGCGATACATTGTTCGTCGAGACAGCGCCGGGCGATGCGCTGGGCCGATTGCAGACGCTGAGCGGGGTAATCGCGCTTGGTGGCGGGCGCGGCCTCAGCTTTACTGCCGAACCGGGCTATGTCGCGCCGCTCGGCGACCCGCTCGAAGCGGAACCGGCAAACCGCATGGCGTTCGACGGCATGCTGTTCGTCACGGCGCTGATCGGTGCTGTGCTTGGCGGCCTGATCCTCAACATCATGCCGTGCGTGTTTCCAATATTGAGCCTCAAGGCGATGGCGCTGGCGCGGGCAGGCGGAGCCGAGCGCGAGGTGCGGGCCGAGGGTTTTGCCTACACCGCAGGGGCGATATTCACTTGCCTGACGCTAGGTGCCGCGCTGTTGCTGCTGCGCGCCGGAGGCGAGGCGGTCGGCTGGGCATTCCAGCTGCAAAGCCCGGCATCGGTGCTGCTGCTGATCGTGCTGACCGCCGCGATCGCCGCCAATCTGGCCGGATTGTTCGATTTTGGCGGTTTGTCGCTGAATTTCCGCGCGACAGGCGCACAGCACGTGCCGTCCAACCCGACCAAGACGGCGTTTGCGACGGGCGCATTGGCGGCATTTATCGCGACCCCGTGCAGCGGGCCGTTTCTGGGCGCGGCGCTCGGCGCGACGCTGGCGCTGCCGGCCTGGGCAGCGCTGCCGATCTTTGGCGGACTGGGGCTCGGACTGGCCATGCCATTCCTGGCCATCGCGCTGGTCCCGGCACTGCGCGCCCGGTTGCCGAAACCGGGTGCCTGGATGGAGCGGATGCGGCGCTGGCTGGCGCTGCCGATGGTGATCACCGTGGCTGCGCTGGTGTGGCTGCTGGGGCGGCAGGTCGGTGTGCCGGGCTGGCTGGTCGGTGCGGCGGCGGTGATCGCGGTTGCGGTTCTGGCCCGCTGGGCCGGCGTGCTGCAACGCCGGGGGGATAGCCCCAATGCCGCATTTTTTCTGATGGCGGCGCTGATCGTCCCGCTATCGGTTGGCTTGCCGCAGGCAGTGAGCCGGGCCGACAGCGGCGGCGACAGCATCCTGTCGGCAGAGCCATGGTCGGCAGCGCGCCTTGCCGCGCTGCGCGCCGAAGGGCGGCCGGTGCTGGTCTATTTTACCGCCGACTGGTGTGTCAGCTGCAAGGTCAATGAAGCAAGCTCGATCGAGCGCGAGGACACCGCTGCCGCCTTTGCGCGGGCCAATGCAGCGGTGCTGGTTGCCGACTGGACCAATGCCGATGCCGCGATCACGCGGGAACTTGCGGCGCATGGCCGCAACAGCGTGCCGCTGTATCTATGGTATCCCGCGGGCGGCGGCGCGCCCGAGATCCTGCCGCAGATATTGACCCCTGCGATATTGGCGAGCCGGGCGGCGGCGGGGTTGTCGAGCCGCCCGTCGGCGGCGGGGCCGACCGGGCGCTGAGTGGCGAAAATCCGAATCGACCAGCGGATCGTCGACCTTGGCCTCGCCGAGAGCCGCGCGCGGGCGCAGGCGCTGGTCATGGCGGGCCTGGTGTTCGTTGCCGACAGAAAGATCGACAAGCCGGGACAGCAGATCGCCACCGATGCCGCGGTCGATGTGCGCGGGCGCGACCATCCGTGGGTATCGCGCGGTGGCATCAAGCTGGACCATGCGCTGGCCACGCTCGACTGGGCTGTGCACGGCGCGATTGCGATCGACGTCGGCAGTTCGACCGGCGGTTTTACCGATGTCCTGCTCGCCCGGGGGGCAGCGCGGGTTTATGCGGTCGATTCGGGGACCAATCAGCTGGCGTGGAAACTGCGCAGCGACCAGCGCGTCATCGTCCACGAACAGACCAGCGCGCGGATATTGACCGCACGGCATATCCCCGAAGCGGTTGACCTGATCGTCTGCGACGCCAGCTTCATCAGCCTTGCCAAAGTGCTGCCGGTGCCGCTGTCCTTTGCAAAGCCGGGTGCGCGCCTGATCGCGCTGGTGAAGCCGCAGTTCGAGGCGGAGCGAAGCGAGATCGGCAAAAATGGAGTCGTGCGCGATCCGGCCGTCCATGCCCGGATTTGCGATGCCGCTGTCCGCTGGATGACCGCTAACGGCTGGCGGGCGGAGCCGCTGCTGACCAGCCCGATCACCGGGCCGCAAGGCAATATCGAGTTTCTGCTTGCCGC
>JANNMK010000091.1:0-8391 GCA_031397785.1 Sphingomonas sp.
TCGCCCCGGCAATGATGCGGTTGCGGTGCGGAAAATGGCGCGCCAGCGGCTCTGTGCCTGGCGGATGTTCGGTGACCAGTAGATGGCCATCGCCGATAGCGCGTTGCAAAGCGGCGTTTTCGGGAGGAAAACTGATGTCAATGCCGCTGGCGATGACGCCGACGGTGCCATGCGCCATCGCACCGCTGTGGGCCGCCGTATCAATGCCGCGTGCCAGGCCGCTGATGACGACGAACCCGGCCTCCCCCAACTGCCCCGCCAGCTGCCGTGCAAAACGGCAGGCAGCAGCGGACGCATTGCGCGCGCCGACGATGGCGATGGCGGGTCGACGAAACAATGCCGCATCACCGCGGACGATCATCGCAACCGGGGCATTGGCAAGCTCGGCGAGCAGATCCGGATAATCTGGCGTGTCGATCAACAGATGCCGCGCGCCGTGCCGCGCCACGGCCTCTACCTCCCGCTCGACCAGATCGCGCGCCGCGGGTTTGAAGCTCTGTCCGCCACTGCGCCGGACCACATCGGGCAGCGCTTCGATTGCCGCCCGCGCATTGCCGAACCGTGCGATCAGCTGGCTATAAGTGACAGGGCCGACGCGATGCGTGCGCGCCAGTCGCAAGCGGTCGATCAGATCAGCGGGAGAGGCCGCCCTGCCAGCGTCAGCCATCTGTCGGCTCGGTGCTGCGCATGCCAATCCTTGGCTCCTCGCCGCGCAGCAGACGGCGGATATTGTCCTGATGCCGCCATAATACGAGCAAAGCCAGCGCGGCACTGAGCGGGGCCAGATCGGTGCGACCTATTATCATCGCGCTGACCGGCACGCTGATCGCCGCCAGAATTCCGCCAAGCGAGCTCACGCGGACGAGCGCGATCGTTCCGAGCCAGATAACGGCAAAGATCGCCCCGATCCGCCAGTCGACCGCCAAGGCAACGCCCATCAGCGTCGCGACGCCTTTACCGCCCCTGAACCCCAGCCAGACGGGATAAAGGTGGCCGAGCATCGCTCCTGCACCAGCCACCAGTTGATCGCCCGGAGACATTGAGGCGGCAATCCATACCGCCGTGAACCCCTTGCCCAGATCGAGCAGCAGCGTCGCCGCCGCCAACCCCTTTCGCCCGGTGCGCAACACATTGGTGGCGCCGATATTACCCGATCCGATATCACGGATATCTCCAGCACCGCCGAGCCGCGCCAGGATGAAACCGAACGGGACCGAGCCAAGCAGATAGCCCACGCCGATCAGCAGCAGCGTCGTCGTGCTGAAGTTTTCCATCCCCGGGCGCCCTTCCGTCTCGTTCCATGGCATCTAGCGTCGGGCGGTGCCGACGGGCAAGCGGGATTGCTGGCAGGCTCACCCGTCGCTAGTCGCAATCGCGTGACAGACATTTTCGCTCCTCATGCTCCCATCCTGTTCTTCGACAGCGGTATTGGCGGCCTTTCGGTTTTGCGCCCCGTTCTTGACGCCCTGCCATACGCACCGATCGTATATTCCTGTGACTATGCGGGCCTGCCCTATGGAGAAAAATCGGAAGCGGAGGTGGCGACGCGGGTGTCGGCGCTGCTCGGGCGTCTGGTCGAACGGGTTCGGCCCCGGATCGCCGTGATCGCCTGCAATACCGCATCGACCATCGCGCTGGACCATGTCCGCGCCGCACTCGATATTCCCTTTGTCGGCACCGTACCGGCGATAAAGCCGGCGGCGGAGGCCAGCCGGACCCGGGTGATCGGCATCCTCGGCACCGCAGCTACCGTCCGGCAATCCTATGTCGACCGGCTGTTCGCCGATCATGCACCCGATTGCCTGTTGCTCCGCCACGGTGCACCCGATCTGGTCCACGCCGCCGAAGCCAAGATCGCAGGCCGACCATATGATCCGGCCATTGCCGCACAGGCGATCGCCGGCCTGACCAGCCAACCGGGCGGCGAGCGGATCGACGCGATCGCCCTGGCGTGCACCCATTTTCCTTTGCTGAGCGAAGAGTTGCAGGCAGCGGCCGGGCCGGGCGTGCTTCTGGTCGATGGCAGCGCGGGCATAGCACGCCGCGTCCGGTTCCTGACCGACGGTCAATCATGGCCCGATGGACTGCCGTCTCGCACCGTTATTACCAACGGCGGACGCGAGGCCGTCGCGGCTGCATGGCCCGCCTTTGCCGCGCTCGGCTTTTCGCATAGCGAACCATTATAGTTCAGCCGGTTATTGCGAATAGTTCGCGCTGGCAAAGCGGCGCCGTCGTCACTATTGAGCAATCGACCGCTGATCCGGAGCGGGCGTTTCAGAATGTCCGCCCATGTGAAGCGGACCGTGCGGGAATGGGCATGAACTATAATCAGGTTTTCGAAAAGGCGATCGAGCGTCTCCACGCCGAAGGCCGTTACCGCGTGTTCATCGACATCCTGCGCAACAAGGGGGCGTATCCCAACGCACGCTGCTTTGCCGGGCATAACGGCCCCAAACCGATCACCGTCTGGTGTTCGAACGATTATCTGACGATGGGCCAGCATCCCGATGTCATCGCCGCGATGGAAGAGGCACTGCACGATGTCGGTGCCGGTTCGGGCGGTACCCGCAACATCGGCGGCAACACCCATTATCATGTCGAGCTCGAAGCCGAACTCGCCGACTTGCACCGCAAAGAATCCGCTCTGCTTTTTACATCCGGATATATCTCGAACGAAGCGACACTGGCGACGCTTGGCAAGGTGCTGCCGGGGTGCATTATTTTTTCCGATGAGCTGAACCATGCCTCGATGATCGCAGGAATTCGCAATTCGGGCTGCGAAAAGCGCGTATGGCGACATAATGACCTCGTTCACCTCGAGGAATTGTTGCGCGCATCGGATGCCGACGTGCCTAAGTTAATTGCTTTCGAAAGCGTCTATTCGATGGACGGTGACGTCGCGCCGATTGCCGAAATTTGCGATCTGGCCGATGCTTATGGTGCACTGACCTATTGCGACGAAGTCCATGCCGTGGGAATGTATGGTCCGCGCGGCGGCGGCATTACCGACCGGGAACTGCTCGCGGATCGCGTGACCATTATCGAGGGTACGCTGGCCAAAGCCATTGGTGTCATGGGCGGGTATATCGCCGCCGATCAGGTGATCGTCGATGTCATTCGCAGCTATGCTCCGGGCTTCATTTTCACCACCAGCCTGTCACCGGTGCTGGTCGCAGGCGCGCTTGCCAGCGTTCGCCATCTCAAGGCTTCGAGCGTCGAACGCGATGGCCAGCAGGCGGCAGCAATGATGTTGAAAACCATGTTCGCCGATGCCGGCCTGCCGGTGATGAACACAACAACGCACATTGTCCCGCTGATGATTGGCGATCCCATCCGCGCCAAGAAGATCAGCGACATTTTGCTGGCGGAATATGGCGTCTATGTGCAGCCGATCAATTATCCCACTGTGCCGCGCGGCACCGAACGCCTGCGCTTTACCCCTGGGCCCAGCCATGACGAGGCGATGATGGACGATCTGGTGCAGGCATTGTGCGAGATTTGGGAACGACTGGAAATGCGCAAAGCGGCGTAACCGTTCAGGCGATCGCGGCTATCGCCAAAGTCATCGCACCGAGACCGATCGACAGGGGTGAGCGTAGCGCCATCCATAGTCGCGGAGTGAGGCCCAGACGTTCAAGTCGCCAATCGACCAGCAGCGAGGCCACCAAGGCAGCGCCCAGCAGCCATAGCGATGGCCCCGGCCAGTCTCCGCCTGTTGCCCAGGGTATCGCGCTGCCCACTGCAATCAGACTTGGCGCGACTGCAGCAACCCAAACCCATGCAGGGGCCCGGCCTGAGGCAGCGGCAAGCCCCCACCAAAGCCCGCCGACAAAGCTGAATATTACGGCAGCGTAAGCATAACCGAGCGACAGAGCGGTAAAACGATATTCCGGGCTGCCGGAAGCGAGCAGCAGCAGGATAATGAGCTGCGGCAGCAGCCCTGCATATCCGAGATAGCGTGCAAGCGGAGGAAGCGAAGATGGCATCAGCGCCGTCTAACGATTGGCAGCAGTTAATCCAGCCGATTGTCGCACGCAGGCCGCGCGGGGGAATATCCCGATGGGACAAGATCGCATGCTGCGCGATCGATTGGCCGTCGAGAGACGCGCGCAAATCGATGTGGTAGAACTCGCCAACGATATGCGCGGCACCAATAAAGTCGCCAACGGATATCGCTGCGAGATTTCCAGTTGGCCAGGGAAGGTCATTACGGTCGCTCGAGGCAATGGTGATGCCATGGCTGTCGGGTGGGATCACCAGCACGTCGCGCTCTACACGCGGCTCTGCTGACAGGCATGTTTCACGCGCCTTCACATCCATTCAGCCGAAAGCGGCTCTCCCGCCCACCCTGTCGCATCGGTTATGCAACGGTGGGCGGGCGAGCGATTGTCGGCAATCAGCCAGGCATGACCACCCGGTCGATGACATGGATCACGCCGTTGGACTGGCTGATGTCTGTCGCAGTAATCCGCGATCGGCCGCCGGTCGCGTCGATCAGCACAAGGCGGCGATGATCGTCATAGGTGGCGGTCAGCTCTTCGCCCGCCACCGTGGTGAATGTCGCACGACCACGGCCGGCCCGCACCGCGTTTACGACGTCGCTGGCCGTCAGCCGTCCCGCGACCACATGGTAGGTCAGGATGCGCGCGAGTGTCTCACGATTGGCGGGGCGAACAAGGCGCGCTACCGTGCCGTCCGGCAGCCGATCGAACGCTGCATTGGTCGGCGCAAACACTGTGAACGGCCCGGCCGAATTCAATGTGTCGACAAGCCCCGCGGCCTGGACGGCGGTGACCAGGGTTGAAAAATCCGGCAGGCTTGCCGCTTTGGCGACGATGGTTTCGCCGCTCGCCTGAATGGCGGCGGCTGGACGCTGCTGATGGTTATGGGCGACCGACGGCACGGCGAGGGCAACCGAAGCGAGTGCAGTGCAGGCAAGAAGGCGGATATGGGCAGAAGGCGACATCGATTATCTCCTTGGTGGGACCAACGCCCGATGACGTTGCAAGGCGATATACGCGGCGCCTGCGCGGCGTGGATGCAAGCGTAACGAAAAACTTCAGATGAGGTCGATGGGGCTGCTTGCGACGATCGGCGAGGATGGCGCGGCATGCGGCGTTACCGAGCGTGGTTCCATGGTAATGCCGAACACCGCGCCCGGCGCGATCATCGGGCGATGGTCCTGCGCGACGGGCATAACCGTCGCCCCATCGCGCGCTATCTGCCCCAGCGAGCGCGGCACGCCATCTGCCGGAACCAGCCATAATTCGGGCTCGGTCTGGGTTGACGGCATGCCGCTGGCATGAACCTTGAGCATGGCCGATTCGGGGTCATAACGGGCCGCAATGCGCAAACCGTCAATCTCTCCGGTCAATTGCGCGACCGCATATTCGCCGCCGTCATCGGCCAGCGGCGCGGTCTCGCTCGGCAGGATCAACGCCAGCGCGAGCGCTGCAGCGACTGCCATGGAGGCAAATGTGCCTGCTTTCCACCAGCGATCATTTGCCGCGACAGGGGCCGGGCGGACGGCGATACGCGCCGCAATCGCATCCCAGCTGCCGGCCGGCGGTGTAACATCGTCAATCGCGTCGAACAGACCGGCCGTCCGCATGCGCCATCCATCGACCTGCGCTGCAAAAGCGGGGTCTGACAGCATGAGGCGGAGCGCGGCGGCTCGCTCCTCACCCTCGATTATACCGAGCGCAAGTTCGCCTGCCAGCGCATCGCGGTCTTGATCGGTCAGGTCAGGCTGCGGCATCGATACATTCCTTGAGCGCGATCATTGCGCGTCTTATCCAGCTTTTCAACGTCCCCAAGGGCACGTTCATATGTGTTGCGAGTTCGCTATGCGTGAGACCATCGAAAAATGCGGTTCTTACGGCCCGCCCCTGCTGCGGCTCCAGTCGCGCAATGCATTCGAGGATGTGATGCCTCGTCGATCGCGCGATCAGTTCCGCCTCCATATCTACGGATTCGACCGCAAGATCGGATGCATCCCCCTCTGGTTCCTGCGCCGAAACGAAACCATTGGCTCGTTTCCAGTCAATTGCCGTATTGCGCGCGATTGTGCACATCCAGGTGATAGGGCTTGCTCTTGCTTCATCATACATTGCCGCCTTGCGCCATATTTTGACATAGCTGTCCTGCAGAGCTTCCTCGGCACCGCCGCGATCACCGGTCAGGCGCAGGCATACGCCGAACAATTTGGCCGAGGTGAGTTTGTAAAGCGCCTCGAGAGCATCCGAACGCCCGGTGCCCACCTGGCCCAGCAATGCGACAAGCCGCGCGCGAGGATCGGTCAAACGCTCTCTCCCAGCACTTTGGCGAACCGCGACGCATCGACATTGCCACCTGACAGGGTGACGAGCGTTGCGGAACCGAGCGCCACCTTTCCGGCCAGCACCGCGGCCAGCGCCGCAGCGCCGCCCGGCTCGATGACCAGATGGAGGTGCGCGAAGGCAAAGCGCATCGCCGAGCGGACCTCTGCCTCGCTGACTGTGACGCCGGTTACCCCCCGCGCCCGAAGCACCGCGAAATTGATCGGATAGGTCGATGGTGTCTGCAGCGCATCGCACGCCGTAGGCGGCGGATTGTTCACCGCCTCGATCTTCCCGCTTTGCAGCGACCGCCCAACATCGTCCCAGCCCTCTGGCTCGACAGCAAAAACACGCGTGTCGGGCAATGCGAGGGCCAGACCCGCTGACAGCCCGCCACCGCCGCAACAAACGACAAGGGTGTCGAAAACCTCTCCGGTAGCAGAGTGCAACTGGACAGCTGCTTCGACGCCCATGCTGCCCTGCCCCTCGATCACCCATGGATCGCCGAAGGCATGAACGAGAATGCGACCGGTCTTTGCAACGATCGCCGCTGCAACTGCATCGCGATCCTCACCGCCAGGACGGTCATACAGGACGACATCGGCCCCCAGCGCCCGCGTCGCCGTCAATTTAGCCGCAGGGGCGTCATTGGGCATCACGATGATTGCGGATATTCCCAGTCGCCGCGCTGCCCATGCCACGCCTTGCGCGTGATTCCCGCTCGACACGCCGACGACACCGCTGGCGCGCTGCGCAGTGTCGAGATCCGACAACCGGTGCCATGCGCCACGGATCTTGAACGCGCCGACGGGCTGCAGGCTGTCGGCCTTGCACCAGATCGTCCGGCCATCGACCTCGACCGGCAGCAACGGCGTCGGGGGCAGCAACTCCGCAATCCTGGCGGCAGCCCTCTCAACCCCCGCCAAAGTCGGTGCACGTCCGGGGTCGGTCAGGTCGGGCCTTTGCTGCATCATCGTTGCATCCTATATGCCGCCGCCAAACGAGTGCAATGGCTAGGTCAACAGGAGACGACGACGTGAGCAAGGTTTTGGTGATCGGCGCGGGCGGTGTCGGTTCTGTCGCCGTCCACAAAATGGCGATGAACAGCAAGATTTTTACCCACATCACGCTTGCCAGCCGCACCAAATCCAAATGCGACGCTATTGCCGAATCGGTGAAAGCGCGCACGGGCGTTGCTATCGCGACCGCCAGAATCGACGCCGACGATGTAGCAGCAACCACGGCGCTGATCCGCGACGTGGGGCCCAAGCTGGTCGTCAATCTGGCTTTGCCCTATCAGGATCTGACGATCATGGATGCGTGCCTTGCCGCAGGGGCCGACTATCTTGATACCGCAAATTACGAACCGGTCGACGAGGCAAAGTTCGAATATGGCTGGCAATGGGCCTATCAGGATCGCTTTGCCGAGGCGGGCCGGATGGCGATGCTGGGTTCAGGCTTCGACCCCGGCGTGACCAGCGTGTTCACATGCTGGCTGCGCAAGCATCATTTCGACCGTATCGACACACTCGACATTCTTGATTGCAATGGCGGCGACCATGGTCAGGCCTTCGCCACCAACTTCAACCCGGAAATCAACATCCGCGAAGTGACCGCAGCGGCGCGCTATCGGGAAAATGGCGAATGGATCGAAACCCCCGCCCTGTCGACCAAGGTGGCCTTCGATTTCGAAGAGGTTGGCCCCAAAAACATGTATCTCATGTACCATGAAGAGCTCGAGAGCCTCGCCAAGCATCTGCCCGAGATCAAGCGTATCCGCTTCTGGATGACCTTTGGCGATGAATATATCAAGCATCTGACGGTGCTGCAGAATGTCGGCATGACCCGGATCGACCCGGTGTTGTATAATGGCGTCGAGATCGTCCCGCTCCAGTTCCTCAAAGCCGTGCTGCCTGAACCGGCCAGCCTCGGCGCCACGACAAAGGGCAAGACCAACATTGGCGTGATCGCGACAGGCGTGAAGAACGGGGTCGAAAAAACGCTCTATCTCTATAACATCTGCGATCATGAAGATGCCTACGCCGAAACCGGCAATCAGGCGGTGAGCTATACC
>JANNMK010000283.1:0-4750 GCA_031397785.1 Sphingomonas sp.
GGTGGCGATCTTCGCCACATTGGTCGGTGACAAGTCACCGTCCTCAAACGCGGCAAGATTGTTCTTCATCCGGCGCAGGTTGAAAAACAGCTTCTTCTGCGCCGCGGTGGTCCCCAGTTTCACCAGGCTCCAGCTGCGCAGGATATACTCCTGAATCGATGCCCGGATCCACCACATCGCGTAAGTGGCCAGACGAAATCCGCGTTCGGGGTCGAACTTCTTCACGCCCTGCATCAACCCGATATTACCTTCGGAAATGAGCTCGCTGACAGGCAGGCCGTAACCACGATAACCCATCGCGATCTTTGCCACGAGCCGGAGGTGCGATGTCACCAGCTGCGCCGCGGCATCGCTGTCCTGATGCTCCTGATAGCGCTTCGCCAGCATATATTCCTGTTCGGGCGTCAGCAGCGGAAATTTGCGGATCTCGGACAAATAGCGGTTGAGCCCCGCTTCGCCGCCGAGCGCTGGCATGGTTGCCGGAACGTTGCTGCCTTTTGCCATAAACGGTCTGTCTTTCCCTGGGAGAGGGGCGGGCGGCTTGATCGCCGATCCGTCCGACACATTAAACTCGTAATTGCGTCAACAGGTCCTGCATATCCTTTGGCAGGGGGCTGTTCAAAGTGACTGCCATCCCTGTCACCGGATGGATAAACCCCAGTCTGGTCGCATGCAACGCTTGCCGGGTGAAAGCTTCTCTTCGTAGAACCGAAGCGATGGTTGCACGATACCGGCCATAGACCGGGTCACCCAGCAGCGCATGGCCGATATGCGCCATATGGACGCGCACCTGGTGAGTCCGCCCCGTCTCCAGCCGACATTCGACCAGCGTCGCGTCTCTGAGCGCCTCAAGCGTGCGGAAATGCGTGACTGCGCGCTTGCCGCGATCGTCCGATACGACGGCGATTTTCTTGCGGTCATGTGACGATCTGGCCAGCGGCGCATCGATGGTGCCATGCGGCGGGAGCAGATGGCCCGAAGCGATTGCCCAATAGACGCGGTCGATGCTGTGATCGAAAAATTGGCGCGCCAGTCCTTCATGCGCGGCGTCGCTTTTGGCCACCACGATCAATCCCGACGTGTCCTTGTCGATGCGATGGACGATACCGGGGCGGGCGACTCCGCCGATTCCCGACAGGTTTCCGGCACAATGGTGGAGCAGCGCGTTGACCAACGTCCCGTCGGGATTGCCGTTGGCCGGGTGCACCACCATCCCGGCAGGCTTGTCGACCACGACGAGATGCTCGTCCTCATAGGCGATGACCAGCGCCATATCCTGCGGCCGGGCAATCGCCGGTTCCGGCGGGGGCAGAGCGATGGTCAGCGCCAGTGCCCCGTCGACTTTCGCCGATGCATGGGTCAGCGGCGCTCCAGCGAGAGTGCGGATGGCTCCCGCCTGCAGCAGCGCCTTGATCCGCTCCCGCGAAAGGCTCGGCACCGCATCCGCAATCGCCCGGTCGAGCCGCTGCCCGGCCTGAAGCGGGCCCAGTTCGACGTCGATGATTGTGACCCCCCGATCCATAGCTTAGGGAAATGGGGATGTCTGTCGCCATATCAAGATCGTTGTTCGACGCGATCATCGCCGACGCCCGGAGCGATCCTAACGCAGAACGTTGCGGCCTGCTGTTTGGCGCCGGCCCAGCGATCACCGGCTTTGCACCCGCCGCCAATATCCACCCTTGTCCCGCGCGCCATTTCGAGCTCGACCCGGCAAGTTTGCTGAGCTCGTATCGGGCGGCGCGCAATGGCGGCCCAGAGGTCATCGGCCATTATCATTCACACCCCGACAGGCCTGCCATACCGTCGCTGGCGGACGCGGCCGATGTCGATGATGATGGCCGTTTATGGCTGATCGTCGGCGGAACCGGCACGCGCTTGTGGCGCAGCGTCGTCGGCGGCCCGCATCTCGGGTGCTTTGAGCCGGTGCTGGTTATCGTTGAGACTTCGACGCTGCTTGCCAGCCCGTCGGACGCACCCTAACAGCCGCGGCACACCATGTTGACCAAAGGAACAAACCATGGCGGATGATGCCGTCGAATTCGCCAGTTTGATGTGTTCGCGCCTGTGCCATGATCTGCTCAGTCCGGTTGGATCGTTCGGCAACGGTCTTGAACTGCTCGCCGACGAGCGTGATCCGGCGATGCGGGAAAAATTTGTCGAACTGCTCGATTCAAGCTCAAGAGCGGCTATCAACAAACTGAAATTCTTCCGTTTATCGTTCGGTTCGTCGGGTGGATATGGTGACAGCATCGCCGCCTCCGATATCGTCGAAGCGGTTAGCGGACTGGTTGCAGAGGGCCGGGCAGTCACGATCAACTGGATCGGTGATGGTGCCCCGGTGCCGAAACCCGCGGCGCGCATCCTGCTGTTGCTGGCGCAGGTTGTGGTCGAGGCGCTGGTGCGCGGCGGCCGGATCGACATGGCTGTCGAGATGCGCGACGGCAGCCTTGAACTGGCGGTCCGCGGATCGGGTGATCGGGTTGTTCTCGACGCCGCGAGCGAAGCCCTGTTCAACTCTGCCGGCGACATGCCATCGCCGAAAACCGTCGGTATCGCCCTGGCGCGGCGCTTGGCCCAGGGATATCGGGGTGACGTCATGCTGTCCCGGCCGACGCCGGCCGAGATCGTGGTAGGGGCGATCGTCACACCGTAAGCTTCGCGGTCGCAACCCCAAATTAACCATGGCAGGTGCATCGCGGCGCTCTGGCTTGGTGAGATGGGCGACCCATGGACGATCTGCTACGCGAATTTGTCGGCGAAACGCTCGAGATGATGGAAGCTGTTGCGGGCGATCTCGTCGCCTGGGAACGCGATCCGACCGACAATTCGGGGCTGGATCGCATTTTCCGGACCGTCCACACGGTCAAGGGCAGCAGCAGCTTTTTCGATTTGCCGCGCATCACCGCAGTGGCGCATGCCACCGAAGAATTGCTGGATGTTCTGCGCGCACGGCGCACTGCCCCGCGCCCCGCGACCGTCGCCATCGTCCTGACTGCATTCGACCGGATACGCGATCTCACTCAGGCAATCGTCGGGCACGGTGCTGCGACGCCAGCCGAACCGGATGATGACGACGCCGAATTGATTGCGCTGCTGATGGCCGATATCAGGCAATGCGACCAGGCCGAGCCCTTGGCCGCAAGCCGGTCCGACCATGCTAGCATGGACGCCATGCCTGTGCTGCCAAACGATGGGGACCTGTCACCGGTAACGGCGCAGGAATGGCGCTCGGTGCGTATTCCGGTCAGTCTGCTCGATGAATTGATGAGCGGGGTGTCCGACCTGGTACTGGCCCGCAATGAGGTGACCGCGCAATTGCGCAGCGCAGGCGTTGATACCGGCATGCTTCCCGCGTTCGAGCGTCTCTCCACCCTGTTGGGCACCGTACGCAATGCCGTGGGCCAGATGCGGATGGTGCCGCTGCGCCACTTGTTCGCACCATTGCCGCGCCTGATCCGTCAGGTCGCAACCGAATTGGGCAAGGACATACGCCTGGAAATCGCCGGCGGAGAGGTTGAGATCGATCGCGAAGTCAGCGAATCCTTGCGTGATCCGATGGTGCACGCGCTGCGTAACGCCATCGACCATGGTATCGAAGACCCCGCCACACGCCTGTCGGCGGGCAAGGCAGCGCACGGAACGCTGACGGTCGGAGCCCGACAATCGGGCAATCGCATCATCATCTCGATCGACGACGACGGGCACGGCCTCGCTCTCGACAAGTTGCTCGCACGCGCGGTTGCCAGCGGCCATTTCAGCGAGGAACAGGCTGCCCAGCTCCCGCCCAGCGCCCAGGCAAACCTGATTTTCCTCCCCGGCCTGTCGACCGCGCAGGCGGTTACCGGAATTTCCGGGCGCGGTGTCGGCATGGACGTCGTCAAAGCCAATGTCGAAAGGCTGGGCGGCTATGTCAACGTTCGCAATCGGCCGGGCGCTGGACTGGGCGTCGATTTCGATGTCCCGATGACATTGACCATCATCACCGCACTGGCCATTTCCGCCGGCGGTCAGGATTTCGCGATCCCGCGCAGCGTTGTCGATGAAGTCATGCTGGCATCGAGCGACAGCCTCCAGCGCCAATCGGCCGGCGGTGCGGGTCTGGTGCGGGTGCGCGGGCGGATGTTGCCGCTGCTGCGCATCGAAACCGTGCTGGAGTTGCCCGACACCGGCGATGACGATGAGGATCGAGCGATCATCCTGTGCCGGGTCGCATCGCGCCAGCTGATCGCCCTCGACGTTCCCGATGTTCGCGATCATGAAGAGCTGGTTATCAAGCCGCTGCCACCCTTGCTGCTTGCGCTTGGCCTCTATAGCGGAATGAGCTTGCCCGACAGCGGACGCCCGATGCTGGTGCTCGACGTCGATGCCATAGCCCGCACGTCGATTATCGCTGATGTCGGCGTCGATTACAGCGCCGACAGCGCCATTGCCGGTCGCACTGCCGTAACCGACAGCTGGCTGACATTTACCCGCCACGGTGCCTCGAGCGCATCGGCCATCGCGATGATGGCGATTGCCCGTATCGTCGATATCCCGGCCGATCGGATCGGCGTTGCCGGCGGGATGACCATCGGCCGTGTAGACGACGCCATCATTCCGCTGTTTGCCGACGGATTCCTCAAGCCCGAAAGCGGGACATGCCGGGTCATCCAGATCGGCGATGGCATCCGCACGCTGCTGTTTCCGGTTGCTGAAATTGGTGTCATCGTCGCACTCGACCCAGCCCAGCCAGCACGATCGCGGCACGCGC
>JANNMK010000051.1:0-2928 GCA_031397785.1 Sphingomonas sp.
CAGCACCGGGCGGTTGAGAGTAGCAGCCTCTAGCGCACGCTCGACACTGTCGAGAAAAGCGCCGGACTGTCCGACAAAGCGGGTTTCGCGTTCCATGCCAACATATGGTGGAAATTCCCACCAAGCCGCAAGCGAAATTTCCCAACTACGGCTTCAATTCGGTCCAAACCTGTAGCGTTTCCAACAATCCTCAAAACTGGCACGCCTCCTGCATTACATCCGGCATGGACTACATCAACGCCAACGAGGAACACCATGATCCGCTTTTCTCCACACCCTGCGACGAGCCTGCTGTTTGCGGCGCTGATGCTGGTGCCGTTGATAGTGGCTCAAGGAGCCTCGTTTCGCTCGGATCTTCCTGCCCCGGTTTTGACGAAAGTCAGCGCCGGGGTCTCCGCCGGCCTGGCATGACCCGCCAGGCCGACTGCGGTGCCGGGGCGCTTCCCCCCCTTGCCCAGCCCCGGCACCGCCTTTCTTCCCCCCGGCCAGGTCAGGCCGGACTCGTCAAATACCGGCCCGACGGGGCTGAAACCAAAACCCTTTATGCGCGCACACAGGAGTTCACTCTGATGGGTATTTTTTCCCGCACCCGCGATATTATCGCTGCCAATGTCACCGACCTGCTCGACAAGTCGGAAGACCCGGCAAAGATGATCCGCATGATCATTTTCGAGATGGAGGAAACGCTGGTCGAGGTCCGCGCGTCTGCCGCGCGCACCATCGCCGATCAAAAGGAAATGCGCCGCCATATCGCCAAGCTGAATGCGTTGCAGGATAGCTGGATGGAAAAGGCCGAACTGGCGCTGTCCAAGGACCGCGAGGATCTGGCCAAGGCTGCGCTCGGCGAAAAGCAGAAAGCCGGCGACATGGCCGAGCGGCTGACCGTCGAGATCGGCGTGCTCGACGATGCGCTGACCGGATATGAAGCGGATATCATGAAGCTGCAGTCGAAACTGCGCGAGGCACGCAGCCGCCAGTCGAATATTTCAACCCGGCTGGAAAGCGCCGAGAACAAGTATAAACTGCGCGAACTGACGCATGGCGAGCGCACCCATGAAGCATTCAGCCGGTTCGAGGAACTGGAACGCCGAGTCGATTTTGCCGAGGGACGCGCCGATGCGGTGGCGATCGGCAGCAATCAGCGCACGCTGGAAGACGAATTCGCCGATCTGCAGTCGTCGGACTCGGTCGATGCCGAACTCGCCGCGATGAAGGCACGACTGCTCGGCAAGGAGGGCTGATCCAATGGATGAAATATTCCCCGTAATGGCGATCCTGTTCATCGGATTGCCCTGGCTGGTCCTGCACTATGTGACCAAATGGAAGAGCGCCCAGACGTTGCCGGTCGAAGACGAAAATCTGCTCGACGAACTGTACGACCTCGCCCGCCGCCTCGAAGACCGGGTGCACACCGTCGAACGCATCGTATCGGCTGACAACCCAGACTGGCGCCCGGCCATCCGCGACGCACGCGAAGGCAGCGAGGGACGTGACCTGCGCCAGGAGCGCGAAAGCGAACAGCGCCTGAGCTATCGTTCAGAGAGGAGCAACTGAAATGGCCGGTCCCCGCACCAAATATTATCTCGACAAGCAGAATGGCAAATGGTCGGGCGTTTGCGCCGGTCTGGCGGACTATACCGGGGTCGATACGCTCTGGGTCCGGGTCGGCGCGGTGGTGCTAACCATCGCCTTTGGCTGGCCGCTGATCGCCTATTTCGTGATCGCCTGGCTGGCCACGCCCAAACCCATCAACCTGTATGTCGACCGCGACGAACAGAAATTCTGGCAGGGCGTCCGCGCCAATCCTGCCCGGTCCGCCCGTGATGTCCGCGCATCATTCCGCGAACTCGACCGTCGGCTGGCCGATATCGAGCTTTACTACACCAGCCGCAACAAGCGCCTGGAGGACGAGATCGAAAGCCTGCGCTGAGCGCGAGGCGCCATTAGGAAAGCCTGCGGTGAGCGCGAGGCGACAATAAAGCAGGCCTGCGCCGAGCGCGAGGTTTTGAGGGGAGAAGTTAGCGATGGACGGCAAGATTTTCGTTCTCATCATCATCGCCATTTCAATGGGCGCATGGGTGATCAACAATCTGATCCGTGCCCGCCACGGTTATCCGGTGGAAAATGAATGGGGTGGCGCCAGCGGCCGTCTCGCCGACCTGGAAGATCCCGAGGCAGCCCGGCACATCGCATTGCTCAGCAACGAAAATGCCGATCTCAAAGGCAAGCTCTTGAGGATCGAGGAACGGGTCGCGGTGCTGGAGCGGATTGCCACCGATAAGGGTACGCGGCTCGCCGACGAAATCGAACGGCTGCGTTGAACGCCAAGCTACGGGAGGGACAAGGTCATGGGCTTTCCAATGGTCATCGAAGGGCTGATGCAGCTCGCCATACCGATCACCGCGATTGTCGGCATCGGCGTCGCAGGCTGGGTGGTGACGGAGTGGATGCGGATTAAGAACGGCTATCCGCTGTCAGGTTCTTGGGGTCAGTCGCTCTATCCGCAAACCAGTGACGAGACGACCGAGCGGGTCAAACTGCTCAGCCAGGAAAATGCGCAGCTGCGTGCCGAACTCGGTTCGGTCAAGGACCGGCTCGGCACCATCGAACGGATCGTGACTGATCGCGGCATCCGGCTGGCCGACGAGATAGAGGCGCTGCGGCGCATCCCTAACTGACCGATTTACCGACAGGAGCCTGATGATGAGCCCACTTCTTATTCCCATCTTTGGCATGTTGATCCCGATTGCCGCCCTTTGCCTCTTCGCGTTCAAGAGCTGGTTCAAGCTCAAGGAACGGCAAATGGAGGTGACTGGGCATCTCACAGCCGAGAAAACCGCGCAATATGCCGCGCATACCGAACGGCTGGAGCAACGCATGCGTGTGCTCGAACGCATCATCACCGACCGCGGAATTGCGGTTGCCGAC
>JANNMK010000099.1:0-6447 GCA_031397785.1 Sphingomonas sp.
ACCGGCGGGTTTGCCTGATTTCGGTGTTACCAGAATTGGTATGGGTAAGGTCGGTATTACCTGATCCGGTATCACCGCATCGGGGCAATCCGCTGGGCGTGAAAAGGGCGACAACCGGAGTTGCCGCCCTTTCCTCATGTAGCTTCAGGTCGGTCAGTGCTGCATTTGGCCGTGAGCCGGAGTCTCCGTCGGTGCAGGCACTGCTGAACCGTCGGCATTGGCCGCTTGCTGGCGCATCCGAGCACAGCAAGGCATCGCACAGGGTTCAGCCGCATCTTCCTTGCAGCAATCCATAGCGTTTGCTGCCGGAGCATCCGGGGTTGTTGGCGCGGTCGGTGCAGCCCCCTGATGCTCGGCATGAGGCGCAGTTGCAGGTGCCTCGCCATGGCCTGAATGACCAGGTACAGCCTGAGCCAAAACCGGTGATGCGCTGGCTAACGCCACCAGCAGGATGATCGTCTTCATTTCTAGCTCCATTCGATAATGTAGTTGTGCGGTGGCGATCAGCGTCGCGGGGGCGGTGGGTCGAGGGTTAGTGGTGTTTGACGTAGCGCAGCAGCTTCTCCTCGACATGGCGCCAGTGCTGCCGACAAAGCGGCGTTGTTGGATCCACCAGAGGCACTGGGCGACATCATACAGCCAACGGCACAATGAGCCTTGGACGATGGCAGTGCGTCGGTGTCGCCGCCCATGTCCATCGCGCCGCAGGGGCTTGGCATGGCCATGGGAGCACCGCCATGAGCCATAGCTGACGCGGCTGGCACACCGGAGGCGACAAGCAACAGCGCTGCGGCGGCAACCATCAGCAGCAAGTTCACCCAGTTGCGTAGCATCGTCCCTCGCTGTTCCTGCCGACTATACGGGTGCGGTCGATGTAACCCTCATAGCTTGATGGCGATGCGTTGCGCCAGCGTCACGGTCACCAGATACAAGGCAATGGTGAGCAAGCATCCGATACCCAAGGCAGGCCACAAACCCAGTCCGCGCTTTAGCAGCATCGGGATGACGAGAAACATCGGCAGGCTTGGTAGCACGAAGCAGAATGTGGCGGTCGAATGTTCGGCGAGCCGCTGAAAGTCGTTGGTGTCGCGCCACAACCACATCATGCCGAGGATCGAGAGCAAAGGCAGTGAGGCGATCAGCGCGCCAGTTCCCGGGTTGCGCCGCGCGGTTTCGGAAACGAGAACGATGATCACGGCGGAGACGACGGCTTTGATGAGCAGATAGATCAAAATATGTCTCCTCGGCGCGACCATTCGATGGGAAAATCCCGCAGCACCCAGCGATTGCACATTCAAACGGTATAGCATAGGGGGGTATGCTATGGCTCATACGAAATCTGGCAAAGACAATCTCACAGCGCGGGTTCGCCGGATCATCGGTCAGATGTCGGCAATCGAGCGGGCCATATCCGACGAGGCGGGTTGCTCGGCGATCCTGCATCAGGTCGCTGGCGCGCGCGGGGCAATCAACGGCCTGCTCGAACAGTTGATCGAAGATCATGTGATTGAGCATGTCGCCCACCCGGACCTCGCCCCTGCTGCGCGTGCTGCTGGTGCCGAAGAGCTGATTGCCGTCATCCGGCGCTACGCAAACTGAAGCAAATGACATGACCAGCACGGCAAGCCCCCATCCCCTGCAGCACGATCATATGTTTCTTGGCGCGAGTCATGACGACAACGCCCGCCGCACCATGTGGGTGGTGGCGCTGACGGCAGTAATGATGGTTGGCGAAATTGTTGCTGGCACGATCTTTAATTCGATGGCGCTGCTCGCCGACGGATTCCATATGGCGACGCATGCCGGGGCATTAGCGGTCGCGGCGGCAGCCTATGGCTTCGCGCGCCGACATGCCGAGGACCGCCGTTTCACATTCGGCACGGGCAAAGTGGGCGATCTGGCAGGATTTGCGTCAGCGCTAGTGCTGGCCGTCGTCGCGATCGGAATCGCCATCGAATCGATCCGGCGGCTGATCGATCCCAGCCCGGTGGCGTTCAACGAGGCCACGATCGTCGCGGTTGTCGGACTGGTGGTGAACGTGGTCAGCGCGTTGATCCTCGCCGGAGGAGGAGGCGACGCTCACGGCCATGACAATCATGGACATCATCACTCCGGGCATAATCATGACAATAACATGCGATCGGCGGTCGCCCATGTGATGGCCGATGCTCTGACGTCGGTTCTGGCGATTATTGCTCTGCTTGCAGGCAGTTATCTGGAGTGGATGTGGCTCGACCCGGTCATGGGTATCGTCGGTGCTGCCGTGATCTCGATCTGGGCGTTCAACTTGCTGCGCGATACGGCAGCCGTCCTGCTGGACACATCGGATCCCCATATCGAGGCTGAGATACGGGAATGCGTCGAAACTTCCGGCGATGCTCGCATCGTCGATCTGCATGTCTGGCAGGTCGGACCTGGATCGCACGCGGCAATCGTCAGCGTCGTCGGAAATGTCGATGCCGAGACGGTGCGCGTGCGGTTGAACGGCGTTCATGAGCTGGTGCATGTCACCGTGGAAGCCACTGCAACCGCGGGTCGCGTCGATTGCGGCGAGCATCGGCTCGTGATACCGGTCCGCTGATGCATCGTGCGTTCACCTTGATAGCTGTGTTGTTCTCGCTGCTCGTCGCAGCGATTCATGCACCATCGGTGGCGCATGAGAGTTCGTCTGGGCATTCGCATTCCGAGGCATCGACTGGTGGTGACGATCATGCCAGTGAGCCGGTCCAAGACAGCGATGAGCAACCCGACGAGCTGTTTCAGCATCATCATTGCCCAAATGCCTGGTGCCCGGATTCGCAGCCTTCAGCAGCGGCAGTTCATTCCGAACGCAAACCGGTCCTGCCCAGCGCGCAGCATGCACTGACATCGCTGTCGCAAGCTCCCCCTATCCAGCCGCCATCAGCCTGATCGTTCCGTGACGGGTCGCGGCATATCGCCGCGCCCCGCGTCATCGCCGGATATTCGATCAGGATTACATCATGAAATTCCCACACCGCAGTGTGCTGCTCGCCGCAGCCGCTTGCGCTTGCGCCCAGATGGCGTCCGCTGAGCCGATCACGCTCGACGAAGCGGTAGCGCGCGCGCTCGGAAGTGCCCCAGAAAATGCAGCGAGCGGCGCTGCCATCGAAGCAGCGCAAGCCGCACGCGACCAAGCAGCAGTCCGACCAAATCCCACGGTTACGGTCGAAGGCGAAAATCTCGTCGGCACCGGACACTACAATGTGCTTGGGCAAGCCGAGCTTACCGCCACCTACAACCAGACAATCGAGCGTGGCGGCAAGCGCGAGGCTCGGATCGGCCTCGCCGAGCGCGACATAGCTGTGAGCGAAGCAGCTGCCGATGTGACCCGGCTGGAAGTTGCGGCGGCGGTGCAGCGCGCCTTCATCAAAGTGCTGATCGCCGATGCGGTGCTCGACATCACGCGGTCGCGGGTCGCGGTCGAGATGGAAATGCGCAGCGAGGCCATTCGCCGCGTGCGCGGATACAAGGATCCGCTGTTCGTCGAGACCCGCGCAAACGCCCGTGTCTCCGCCGCCCAGTTGCAGGTCGAGCAGGCGGTCACGCGGCGCGAGGCGGCTTTGGCGCTGCTCGCATCCTTCTGGGGCGGATCGCCCGTCGGTCTTGAACCACAAGGGCAAGTGTTGGCCTTGGGTGCAGTTCCTGCCGGACTGGCCCAAGCGGACGTCGTGCTCGCCGACGCAGAAGCAGATCGCGCACGATCGGCTGTCGTCGTCGAACAGACCCGCCGGACACCCGACTATCAGGTCGGTGGCGGTTTGCGGTTCCTGCGTGGCACCAACAATCTTGCGGCGGTAGCCAGCGTCACTTTCCCGCTCGGACGGTTCGATCGCAATCAGGGCAATATCGCCCGCGCGCAGGCGGAAGGTCGGCGTGTCGAGGCGCTTGCCGAGGCCGCACGGACCGCCCGCGCACGCGAGCTTGCCGACCTTGTGGCGCGTGCCGAAGCGGCTCAACGCCACGCGAGCAGGCTTGTCAGCGAGGTATTCCCGCAAACCGAACGAACGCTGGTGCAGGTCCGCGAAGGCTATGCGCGCGGCGGATTTGCCTTTCGAGATGTCCAGGACGCTGCCGATGCGATCCTAGAGGTGCAGGACCAGTGGCTCGAAGCCATCACCGAATATCGTGACCTTCTCACCAGGATCGACCGGCTGACCGGACGCTTCGATGCGTCGCAGCCTGCGGAGACATTGCCATGACCATCAAACATATATTTGCCGCCGCCCTCCTGTTCGTCACGCCGCTGTCACTGGCCGCCTGCGGCAGTGCCGATACGCTGACCAAAGCAGAAGGCGAGCAGGACGAAGCCGAAGCGGAGGAAGGTCCAAACGGCGGGCGGATGCCGCGAGATGGCGGCTTCGCAGTGGAAATGACGATTTTCGAGGACGGGGTGCCGCCGCAATATCGCGTCTATGCGACGCGCGACGGCGAGCCGGTGCCCGCCAGCGAAGTCACCCTGACAGTGACCCTCAAACGGCTCGGCGGCAAGGTCGATCGCTTCGCTTTCCGCCCACGAGGCAACATCCTGGTCGGCCAGGGGGTGGTCGAGGAACCGCACAGCTTCGATGTTGAGGTTGTCGCCGTCGAGGGGGGCAGGAGACATCGCTGGGCCTATTCCAGCCCCGAGGGTCGCACGCGCATCACCACAGAAGCGGCGCGCGCTGGCGGCATCGAGATCGAGCGTGTCGGCCCTGCCATCATTGGCGAGACGCGCGAGCTTTACGGCACGGTTGCGCTGTCTCCCACTGCCCGCTCGGAGATCAGGGGCCAGTTCCCCGGAAGGATCGTTAGCGTCACCAAAGCGGTCGGTGATCGTGTCCGACGCGGCGAACTGCTGGCACGGATCGAATCGAGCGAGAGCCTGCAAGTCTATCCGGTTTATGCCACGGTCGGCGGCGTGGTTGCCGAGCGTAACGGCAATCCGGGCGACGTGACGTTCGACCGCGCACTCTATGTCATCACCGATCCGGCCCAGACCACGGTGGTGTTCAACATCTTTCCTCGGGACCTTGGGTCGATCCGTCCGGGCCAGCGCATCACCATCGAAACACAGGATGGCCAGCCGGTCGGCGAAGCAACGCTCAGTGACTATCTGCCCGAGGGCAACGCCGAAGCCGGAACGGCGCTGATGCGCGCCAACCTTGCCAACCGCGATGGGCGCTATCGACCGGGAATGGCGTTGCGCGGCATCGTCACGGTCAATGCGGTCAGCGTTCCTATGGCGGTGCGCACCGAGGCGTTGCAACCGTTCCGCGACTTTACTGTGGTCTTCGCCAACTATGGTCAGGACTATGAGGTGAGGATGCTGACGCTCGGTCGCCGCTCGCCGGAGTGGACCGAAGTGCTGTCCGGCATCGAACCCGGCACGCCTTATGCTGCCAAGGGCAGTTTCCTGATCCGCGCTGACATCGAAAAGTCCGGCGCGAGCCATGATCACTGAGCGGGGATAGAGACATGCTCGCCAACATCATCGGCTTTTCCATCCGCCAGCGATGGTTCGTGCTCGCCATCGTCGCTGCGCTCATCGCGCTCGGCGCGTGGAGTGCGACGCGCGTCCCCATCGATGCGGTGCCCGACATCACCAATGTCCAGGTGCAGATCAACACTGAGGCCGAGGGCTTCTCGCCGCTCGAATCCGAACAGCGCATCACCTACCCAATAGAAACCGCCATCGCCGGACTGCCGAAGCTCGATTACACCCGCTCGATCTCTCGATATGGCCTTAGTCAGGTGACGGTGGTGTTCGAGGACGGCACCGACATCTATTTTGCACGGCAGCTGGTCAATGAACGGATCCAAGCTGCCAAATCGCAGCTGCCGCCGGGGATCGAGCCGCAGATGGGGCCGATCTCGACCGGTCTCGGCGAAATATTCATGTATGCGGTCGAACCGGAGCCGAACGCCCGCAAGCCCGACGGCACGCCGTGGACAGCGATGGACCTGCGGACGCTCAATGATTGGGTCGTGCGGCCACAGATGCGCACTGTTCCCGGTGTAGCCGAAATCAACTCGGTTGGCGGATATGCTCGACAATATCATGTGACGCCCAACCCTGACCAGCTTGCCAGCTTGCGTCTGTCGCTGTCCGACGTGGTCGAGGCGCTCGAGCGCAACAATGGCAATCGTGGCGCGGGCTATGTCGAGCGTGGCGGAGAACAGATCCTTATCCGTGTTCCCGGTCAAGCCGCCAACGAGGTGGACCTGTCGCAGATCATCGTCGCTACGCGCGGCGGTGTTCCCATCCGCATTGCCGATGTCGCCGAGGTGAAGATAGGCTCCGAGCTGCGCACCGGTGCGGCGACCGAGAATGGCAAAGAAATCGTCCTCGGCACCGTCCAGATGCTGATCGGTGAAAACCCGCGCGTCGTCGCACAAGCGGCAGCCGACCGGTTGGCACAGGCGTCAGCGGCGTTGCCCGAGGGGGTG
>JANNMK010000103.1:0-5763 GCA_031397785.1 Sphingomonas sp.
ATGGCGGACACCGGCCTGCCAATACGCGTCGGCAATCTCGGCAATGTCCGCTTTACTCGCCTCCACACAGGTAAGGTGCGCCGCTGCCGGAATAGCGGTTTCGCTTGCGATACGGGCGACCGTGGTGTGGGTGCGTTCCCGGGTCGTGCCCCCGGCGCCATACGTAACCGAAACGAAGCGCGGAGCCAGCGGAGCGAGCATCTCCACCGATGCCCACAGCGTCTCGCTCATCTTGTCGCTCTTCGGCGGAAAAAATTCGAAGCTGACACCGATGTCGCCCGAAAGATCGGCAAACATCGGGCTGGCGGAGGCGCGGCGACTTTCGGAAATCGCGCTGACGGGGGACAAAAGGGTCATGCCATGGCCTTTCTTGTGGAAGGTTCGATGCCGTCGCGCGGCCCGTCACTGCGCCGCCGCCCGAGCCACAATTTGACGGTGAGCGCACCGCCCGAAAGCGCCTCGGTGGTTTCGAGGATCAGACCGGACGCTGCAAACCAGCCGCGAATCTGTGCATCGGAAAAGCCCAGCCGGACATGCGCGGCATCGCGGCGCAGTTCTTCGCGATCATGCGGCGCGAAATCGGCGATGAGGATGTGGCCGCTGCCGCGCATCACCCGCGCTGCCTCTGCAATCACCCGGTCGGGTGCGGCGGCATAATGCAGCACCTGGTGGAGCACCACCGAATCGACGCTGTCGGTGGCGAGCGGCAGCGCCAGAAAATCCCCGCTGACCAACTCGACCGGCACACCCGATGCGGTGAAATTGGTCCGCGCGATGCGCAGCATTTCCGGGCTGCGATCGAGCGCGGTAATCCGGCTGGCCAATGGTGAGAGGATCGACACCATCCGCCCGGTACCGGTACCGATGTCGAGCAAATGGCCCAGCCGCCGGTTGCGCATCAGCGCAAGAATGGCCCGCTCGACCTCTTCCTCGGCAACATGCAGCGACCGGATGGCATCCCATTCATCGGCATGGGCGGCAAAATATCGTGCGGCCGCAGCCTCCCGTTCGGATTGCACCGCAGCCAGGCGAAGTCGATCGTGCGCGACCGCCGCCGCCTCGGACGGATTGCGCGGGACGGCATCGGCAAAGGCGAGCAGCGCTGTCACATTGGCGTTGCGCGCCAGCCGGACGAACACCCAGCTCCCCTCCCGTCGCCGTTCGGCGAGCCCGGCTTCTTCAAGGATGCGGATATGGCGCGAGACGCGCGGCTGGCTTTGATCGAGCAACAAGGCAAGCTCGCCGACTGCAAGCTCATGGACGCGCAGCAACGCGATGATCCTTAGCCGCGATGGATCGCCGAGTGCACGAAACAGGTCGAGAAGCGTCGATTCGTCGTGCGTAACGACCGGCACAGCGGCAGCCCGACGGCTCAGAAGATCGACGTTCCCGGTCACAATAGCATCATATAAACTTTTCTTTATATGAGGTCAATGTCACGCGAGTGACGTAAACTCCTACCAAAATGCTAGAAAATCCCGTTCGGCAGGACGGTGCCGCGCATCAAGGCGGCCCATTTGCCGGTGAACCCGCAGAAAATGCGTTGCGCTGTTTTTTCTCTGCTTATAAATCGCAGGCGTCGGACGAGGCTCCCGCAATGATTGCGTGCGTCCCGACCGTCCAAGGATTTGCTCTAGAGGGGTGTCCCACCATGAAGAAGATTGCACTGTCGCTCGTTCTCGCCACCGGTCTCAGCCTTGCTGCCTGCTCGCAGCCTGCTGAAGAAGCCACCACCGAAGCCCCTGAAGCTGCTGCTGAAGGCACCATGACCGAAGCCGAAGCCACCACCGATGCGGCTGCTCCGGTTGCTGAAGGCGCGACCACCGAAGCAGCCCCGGCTGCCGAAGGCGCGATGACCGAATCCGCTCCGGCTGCTGCGGCCGCCGAAGGCGCAATGACCGAAGAAAAGAAGTAAGCTCCTTTTCGCCAGGTTAGCGAATAAGGAAAGGCCGTCGTCCGCAAGGATGGCGGCCTTTTCGTTTGTGAACCCCATCATTTCCCGGATGGACCATCGATCCTTCATGTCTCGACCCCGCACCCTGCTGCGCGCAGCGATCGGCGCTGCATCGATCGCGCTCTTGCTTGCTGCATGCGGCCGCGCCGATGAGGACGCGGCAGCTGGCGGCCTGACGGTGGGCGAAGTCGACCGGCTCGAAGCGGCTGCGGACCGGCTGGACGCGCGCCCGCCGTCCCCCATGGCCGCCCGTTCGGCCGAACTGGAAGCAGAAATATCCGAGCGGATCGAGCGCGAGAAAGCCGCGATTTCAGCGCAGTAACCAGGCTGCGACGTCACCGGCGCATCTGCGCTTGCATGGCTAGCCAACACTGATAAGGAGCGCGGTGAAGCAATGACAGGCGCTACCATCCGTCCTGTTCTCTTCAACCCCATTTTGTGGAGAATGATGATGAAGTCGACCCTGACCCTGACGATCGCCGCTGCTGCCCTCGCTCTGACCGCTTGTTCTGAACAGACCCAGGACGCCGCTGAAGCGACCACCGAATCCGCCGCTGCCGACGTTGCCGCAACCGGCGATGTCGTCGAAGGTGCCGCTGTCGAGGGCGTTGCCGCTGTCGAAGGCGCCGCTGCCGAAGGCGTCGCCGCCGTCGATGCCGCCGCTGACAAGGCTGCTGCAGCAACTGGCGAAGCCGTCTCCGACGGTGGCGAAGCCATGAAGGCCGCTGGCGAAGAAATGAAGAAGTAAGCTTTTACGCTTTCTTCTGAAAGTCGAGGGGGCGTGCCGCAAGGCGCGCCCCCTTTGCTTTTTCCATCACGCCGAACGACGAACTTGTCGTTTGCCGGGCGGGCGGATCTCACTCCTCCGGCAGGTCAACCCCGGTCATCGCTTGCGACAGGGTCCACAGTCTGACGGCCATTTCGGGGTCGACCGCATAGTCGCGCACACCGGTATAAGGCGCGAGCCCTTCGTGCCACGCCGGAGCGATATCGCAATCCTCGCAATAGACGCCGCCCATGCCATCGAGCATCGGCGATGTGGCGCACCAGACGCTGGTCGCCGCGCCCTGTTCGACCGATTTGAAAATGTCGTTCAGATTGCCGTCCTTGTCGTACCAGCCCATCGCCGTCATTTCCTCCATCGTCAGGCTGCGTTGCAGGGGGGTGCGAATGCCGCCAGGATGGAGCGAAAAGGCGCGGATGCCATGCGCCTGGCCCACCCGGTCGAGTTCGACCGCGAACAGCGCGTTGGCGGTCTTTGCCTGACCATAGGCTTTCCATTTGTCATAGGCGCGCCGCTCGAAATGGGGGTCGTCGAAATCGATCGCGCTGGCCATGTGTCCGCAGGAGGACACCGAAACGATTCGCGCGCCGCCGCTCGCCCCTGCGGCCTTGAGCATCGGCCATAACCGCGCGGTCATGTGAAAATGGCCGAGATGGTTGGTGGCAAACTGGCTTTCATAGCCGCGCGCATCACGGGCCAGCGGACAGGCCATGATCGCAGCATTGTTGATGAGCATGTGGATGCGGTCGGTTTCGGCCGCAGCCAGCACGGCAAAGGCGTCGATCGAGGCCGGATCGGCAAGATCGAGCGGCAGAATAACAACGCCGTCGATGCCGGCCAGGTCACTGGCGGCAGTTTCGGGGCGGCGCGCCGCGACGATGACACGGGCGCCGGCGTCAGCCAGCGCGCGGACGGTTTCAAGTCCGAGCCCCGAATAGCCGCCGGTTACCAGTGCCCATTTGCCGGACAGATCGATGCCGGCGATCACATCGGCGGCAGTCGAGTGCGCGCCAAAGCCGCTGTTGATGGGGGTTTGCAGGGTCATAGGCGATGCTCCTCAGCCATTGTCCGTCGCCTTTATCGCCATTGGATGGACCCGCACCAACCAAATGCGCCGATGAGCAGAAATAATGCTTTGACTCGGTGTAACCCCAAGGTTACTAGTAACTCCAAGGTTACATCGGGAGGCGAATGATGGGGACGGGATCGCGCGCTATGGCCGAGAAATGGGTCGGGCAACGACCGTTGTTCGTCCTTGCTTATTCCCTGGGCTTTCTGGCTTATGCGTCCAACGCCGCATGGGGGCTCCATACCGGCGATGTCGCTCCGTTTCACCTCCAGCTGCTGGCATGGGCGGCAGCAGCCTGGGCCGTACTGACCGTGACGTTCGGGCGCGGCCTGTTGCGATTGCGTCACCGCGATGCCGACGCCATCGTCAATGACGAACTGGCCGACAGCTTTCGTAATGCCGGGATGCGGTGGGGCTTTGCCATGCTGCTCGCTGGCTGTGCCGCGCTGCTCATCGTGACCATCGGTTCCGGCACCACCCCGGCGTGGATGCTGGTCATGGTCCCGTCGCTCGGTGTTGCGACGGCGGCGTTGCGATTTGCATGGAGCGACCACTGGTCGGCGCAACGCGGACCCGCCGATGACTGAACGGCTCGTCGTCCATCTCAAGCAGACAAGACAGGCGCTTGGCTTGACCCAAGCCGAGCTGGCAGAACGGGTCGGCGTATCGCGCAAGACGATCAACACTGTCGAAAATGGGGTGTTCGTGCCATCGACCATCCTTGCGCTGGCGCTGGCGCAAGCGCTGGATACGCGCGTTGAGGCGTTGTTCGCCCTGCCCCGGTGATGGCGACACCGCGACCGGTGCTACGCGATGAGTCACTCGGTCAGCGGGTCTTCGACCGCTCACCGGCCATCCAGTTGTCGATGCGCGTCTCCGGCATCGACAATGGCATCGAACCGCCCCCCGGGACCGTATCGTGCAACCCCCGGATGTCGAAATTCTCCCCGAGTGCGGCTTGTGCGCAGACGCGCCGCTGCTCGATGCGGATCAAGCCGACCTTCTAGGATGTGGCCTCGCCCCGTAGGCCGCGCTCGCAAACGTCACCGATGGCAGCAGGACGACGGCAAATGTCTTCATGAGGAGGCGATGCCTTTCTGGCAAAGATGCCGCAGGGCCATGCACCGATGGGCGAAAGACGCAGGAAATCATGCCGCGACCAATGCGCCGTCACAAAGCAAAGGCCGGAAGGATTTCTCCTTCCAGCCTTTTCTTTCGCTTCGACCGGGTGGCCGAGTGGCTGGATCAGAAATCCATGCCGCCCATGCCGCCCATGCCGCCGCCGCCCATGCCGCCACCCATGGCAGGCTTGTCTTCGGTCGATTCCGAGACAGCCGCTTCGGTGGTGATCAGCAGACCGGCGACCGATGCCGCATCCTGGAGCGCGGTGCGCACGACCTTGGTCGGGTCGATGACACCGGCGGCGACCAGATTTTCATACACATCGGTCGATGCGTTGAAGCCCTGGGTTTCGTCACCTTCGCGCAGCAGATTGCCAGCGACCACCGCGCCATCGACGCCGGCGTTGGTGGCGATCTGACGCAGCGGGGTTTCGATCGCCTTGCGGATGATGTCGATCCCGCGGGTCTGGTCGTCGTTGGCACCCTTCATGCCTTCGAGCGCCTTGGTCGCATAGAGAAGCGCGGTACCGCCACCGGGGACGATGCCTTCTTCAACGGCCGCACGGGTGGCGTGCAGCGCATCGTCGACGCGATCCTTGCGTTCCTTGACCTCAACTTCGGTCGCGCCGCCGACCTTCAGCACGGCGACGCCGCCGGCCAGCTTGGCAAGCCGTTCCTGCAGCTTTTCCTTGTCATAGTCGGACGTGGTGGTGTCGATCTGCGCGCGGATCTGTTCGACCCGGCCCTTGATCGTATCGGCATCGCCTGCGCCATCGACGATGGTGGTGTTGTCCTTGTCGATGGTGACGCGCTTGGCCTGGCCGAGCATGGCGAG
>JANNMK010000046.1:0-5172 GCA_031397785.1 Sphingomonas sp.
GCCTGCGATCCAGCGACGGCCCGTTCGCTGCATCCTCGGCGCGCCTCAATGGCGAAGCGCGGCGGATCGCGCTCGATCGCGACAATCTCGATCGCCGCTCGGACAAATATAGTGCCCGGCTGCTGGCGACTTACACTGCAATGGATCGTCAGGTTTCCGCCTTCCGCGCTACCCAGACCTATCTCGATCAGCAGACCAGGCTGTGGACCCGCGATGGCTGACGTCCGCCGACCATCCCCGGCCCGCAGCGGTGCGGCGCGTGCCGCCGCGGCCTATGACACCGTGGCGCTCGCCAGCCGTATCGAAGGGGCCACTCCGCACCAGCTGGTATCCATCCTGTTCGACGAACTGCTGATCGCGCTCGACGGTCTGCTGGCGGCATTGCGCCATGGCGATGCCATCCGCCGCGCCCGCTATCAGGCACGCGCCGCATCGGTATTGCACGGACTGGAAACCGGGCTCGATTTCGAAGGGGGTGGCGATCTCGCCCGCCAACTTGCCTCGCTTTATCGCCAGACACGTCGCCTGGTCATGGACCCCGACCAGTCCCCCGGCCTGGACTCGATGCGCGAAACTCTTGCAGACGTCGCTGCCGCCTGGGCAAGTATCGGCAGGCCGGCCTAGCCTTGCCGCTCAGCCAGCACCCTTTCCCAGGCCATCGCATCGCGCACGATGGTATCGAGGTCGTCATACCGTGGCCGCCACGGCAGCGTGGCAAGGATGCGGCTGTTGTCGGCGATCAGCGCATCGGGGTCACCCGCACGCCGCCCCTCGGTCGTTCGCACCAGCTTTGCATTGGTCACCCTGTCGACCGCATCGAACACCTCGATGACCGAATATCCCCGCCCGTAGCCGCAATTCATGACATGGCTGGTTGCCGGATCGACAATCAATGCATCGAGCGCATCGACATGGGCCGCCGCCAGATCGCTCACATGGATATAGTCGCGCACCCCGGTTCCATCGGGCGTCGCGAAATCGGTTCCGAACACGCCGACACTCGCCCGCTTGCCAGTCGCCGCTTCGACCGCAACCTTGACGAGATGGGTCGCTCCCGCCGTCGATTGCCCGCTGCGCTGGCGCGGATCCGCGCCTGCAACATTGAAATAGCGCAGCGCGCAATAATTCATCGGGTGCACCGCCGCGACATCCGCCAGCATCTTCTCGGTCATCAGTTTCGACCACCCATAAGGATTGATCGGTCGCTGCATGCTGTCTTCGCGCACCGGCACGCTATCGGGAATGCCATAGGTCGCGGCGGTCGAAGAGAAAATGAAATGGCGAATGCCAGCACCGACCGCAGTCTCCAGCAGGGACTGGGTCGCCACCATATTGTTGCGATAATATTTGAGCGGATCGACCACCGACTCAGGAACCACCACCGATCCGGCAAAATGCATGATTGCGCCGACATTGAAATCGGCAAGAGCAGCCGCCACGGCACCGCGGTCAGCCACATCGGCCACGACCAGCGGAACATCGTCAGGCACTGCCCAGTCGAATCCGGTCACCAGATTGTCGATCACGACGACCGGCCAGCCCGCATCGCGCAACGCCAGCACCGCATGGCTGCCGATATATCCGGCACCGCCAGTGACAAGAACAGTAAAGGGTCTGGTCATGCTTGCGGTCCTGCCCGGGTCGTAACGCGCTGTGGTCGGGGAGAGAGGATTCGAACCTCCGGCCCCTGCCTCCCGAAGGCAGTGCTCTACCGGGCTGAGCTACTCCCCGACCGTGCGCTTCCATGTCCGCAAGCGGACACCCCCAGCGCGGGGCAGGACGGCGATATAGATAGCGCCCGACGGGCTGGCAAGCGCCAATCCGGGAGCCTGGACCGGCGAGCTCAGATTATGCCCCGACCCTTGAAACTGACGATATGATCGCCAGCAAACAGCAAATGATCAGCCAGAAATGCACCAGCCAGTCGGCACAGCGCAGCAACCCGGCGCGTCGTGTCAATGTCGCTGATCGACAGCAAGGCATCACCATCGGGATGATTGTGAGCAATGATAATCCCGTCCACGTCGCTCGGCCGCAAGGCGGCACGCACACACGGTATCAGGGCATGGTTCGAGTTGGGTCCGCCAACAGCACCAAAAAATGCCCGAAGGCACCCACGCGAATCAAAACCGGCAGCAACGCACAGTTCGATCGACAACCCTGCAAAATACGGCGCAAACAGCGCTGCAAGCGGCGGCTGGACAACCGTCGATCCGCTTCCGTCGTCCCGCATCTCCTCGTGCGGCGGCACCAGCACTACTGTCATCCACCGACATCGCACCACAGGCCATTCCATTTTCAAGCCGGAATCGGTCGATATCGGACCGATGCCCGCATCGACCTGCCCGATTGCAAGGTTGCGTATCGCCGCCTAGCGTCGCGCGATGCTCACCGCCCGACAGCCCCATTACGAAGACCAGTACCTCGATCTGATGCGTCGCATACGCGATGACGGCGACGAACGCATGGACCGCACCGGTGTCGGAACGCGCAGCCTGTTCGGGGAACAGTTGCGCTTCGATCTGCGTGACGGCCAAATTCCGTTGCTCACCACGAAACGCGTTTACTGGAAGACCGCCGCACGGGAAATGCTGTGGTTCCTATCAGGGGACAGCAACATCAGGCCGCTTGTCGAACAGGGCGTTCACATCTGGACCGATTGGCCGCTCGAACGCTACCGCCGTGAATCTGGTGATGCCATCACTCGTGATGCCTTCGAAGCGCGGATTATCGCCGACGCGCAATTCGCTCGAAAATGGGGCGATCTCGGACCAGTCTATGGCGCACAGTGGCGGCACTGGCCGGATTATAGCCCGGTCGGCGACGGACTTTATCGCCGGGATCCGGATGGCATTGATCAGATATTAGCTCTGGTCGAATCACTGCAAACCAACCCGGCATCGCGAAGGCATATTTTCACGGGTTGGAATGTCGCCGAACTTGCCGGGATGGCATTGCCGCCATGTCATATGACGTATCAATTCCATGTGTCGGACAACGGCGGGCTGTCATGCATGCTGTTCCAGCGATCATGCGACGTCGCGCTCGGCCTCCCGTTCAACCTGTTCGGCGCAGCGATGCTCACGGCCATGCTCGCCCGGCAAACCGGCCTCAGCCCTCGCGAACTCGTATGGAGCGGCGGAGATGTTCATCTTTATCTCAATCACAGTCATCTCGTCGAAGAGCAGCTGGGACGAATGCCCGGTGGCGCACCTCGTCTTACGTTGGGCCGCCGTGCCGATTCGATTTTCGATTATCGCATCGATGATTTTATCGTCACCGACTATGCTCCTCAGGCGCATATATCCGCGCCCGTGGCAGTGTGAGCGCTTGCTGTATCTCCTGAAATATCCTAACAACCTGTTGAAATAATATACGTCAGTCTGGGAAAAGGTGAGGGGCAATGCCCGACACGCATATCCGCCGTTCGGATAATCTGCCGCCACTGTCGCTGCATGTCCCCGAACCACGGTTTCGCCCGGGCGATACGGCCGATTTCTCGGACATAGTGGTACCGCCCGCAGGTAGTGCAGCGCGCCCAGCAGAAGACGCAAACCCTGCCGATATGCGTGATCTTGCCTACGGACTGGTGCGCGTTCTGGATGATAATCATCGTGCGGTGGGACCTTGGGACCCTCGCCTGTCGCCTGATCGTTTGCGGGCAATGCTGCGCTACATGCTGTTGTTACGCGCGTTCGATGACCGGATGTTCCGCGCCCAGCGACAGGGCAAAACCAGCTTTTACATGAAGTCGACGGGTGAAGAAGCAGTGTCGGTCGCTGCTACTATGGCGTTGTATCGAGACGATATGTGCTTCCCCAGCTATCGACAGCAGGGCATCCTGCTAACTCGAGACTACCCCATGGTCACAATGATGAACCAGATTTACTCGAACCGAGGCGATCCTCTCAAGGGGCGACAATTGCCGATCATGTATTCCAGCAAGGAATTTGGCTTCTTCTCGATCTCGGGCAATCTCGCTACACAATATCCGCAAGCTGTAGGCTGGGCAATGGCAAGCGCGGCAAAGGGCGATAGCCGAATTGCCGCAGTCTGGTGTGGCGAAGGGTCGACAGCGGAGGGCGATTTCCACAGCGCGATGACTTTCGCTGCCGTTTACAATGCTCCGGTCATCATGAATATTGTCAATAATCAATGGGCCATTTCGAGCTTCTCGGGTTTCGCTGGTGGAGAGCGGACCACCTTTGCCGCTCGTGCCGTCGGCTATGGCATCGCTGGCTTGCGGATTGACGGTAATGATCCGCTGGCGGTTTACGCCGCAACAGCCTGGGCGGCAGACAGGGCGCGGACAAATGCCGGCCCTACGCTGATCGAACATTTCACCTACAGGGCAGAAGGTCATTCGACGTCCGACGACCCCAGCGCCTATCGTGCGCGTGAAGAATATGCCGCCTGGCCGCTTGGCGATCCGGTTCTGCGCTTGCGCGATCATTTGATCGAACTAGGCGAATGGGACGAGGGGCGGCATGCTGCGCTCGCTTCAGGACTAGCTGGTACGGTCAAGGCAGCGCAGAAGGAAGCCGAGAAGAACGGCATATTGGGTCACGGCATGCATCAGCCGTTCGAGACGATGTTCGAAGACGTGTTCGAGGAAATGCCGCCGCACCTCGTCGAGCAACGCGATCAGATGCTTGCCGAACAAACCCGCAAGTTCGGACCGGGCTGGGTGGCAGAATGACGGCCGACGTCGCCACGACTGAACCTGCCGCAGAGCCACGTCGCCTCAACATGATCGAAGCGATCAACGAGGCGATGGACGTCATGTTGGAACGCGACCCGGATGTCATCGTCATGGGTGAGGACGTCGGTTATTTCGGGGGTGTATTCCGCGCGACGGCCGGGCTCCAGAAAAAACACGGAAAAACCCGTGTATTCGACACCCCGATTACCGAATGCGGGATTATCGGCGTGGCAGTCGGCATGGGGGCTTATGGACTGCGGCCCGTCCCAGAGATTCAGTTTGCAGACTATATATATCCGGCTCTCGACCAATTGGTCAGCGAAGCGGCGCGATTGCGTTACCGCTCGGCATGCGACTTTACATCGCCGATCACCGTCCGGTCACCGTTTGGTGGCGGGATTTTCGGCGGACAGACGCACAGTCAATCGCCTGAAGGAATTTTCACACATGTCAGCGGCGTGAAGACCGTT
>JANNMK010000166.1:0-27818 GCA_031397785.1 Sphingomonas sp.
CGCCCACCGCGATGGCATTGATATCCACAGACTATCGTCCTTCGTTGATGGGGGGAGGGGAAACGGGGAAGCGCCTAGGCTCGAACAACCGGTCGAGCAAGGCCGGACCGTCGCTGGCGCGTTCGAGATGCGGATAGCGCAGGCCGCCAGTCCACACCGGCGCGATCGTCCGGTAGCGGTCGCCTTTCTGCACCAACAACGTAATCGGCGTGCGTCCGTCCATCGCCGCAATAACCGCCAGCCGCAGCCGTTCGTCCGTGTAGGCCATCGCGTTGACCGCAAGGATTTTGGTGCCATTGGTCACCCCTGCATCGAACATGGGGCTGCCCGGCTGAACCGATGTCACCTCTGCCGATTTATCAATCGCGACGCCCAGCGAGAAAGTGAGATCGAGGAATTTGCCTTCGCGCATCCGTTCCGCGTCGAACATATTGGCGGTGTCGCGAAACACCAGGCGATAGCCGCCGCGCGTAATCCCGCCCATCGGCGGTTCCTGCCCCGGCTTGTTGATGCGGGTGTCTAGGAACGTCGCCCAGTCATAAGGCTGCACCGCGGTCAAAGCCGCGACGACATCGGCGAATGTGTAGGTGACGGTCCCCCAGTCGCCATCGCGCCCGCCGAAAAAGGCGCGGGCGAAATCATCAAGGCTGCGTTGCCCCGCACTCATCTGGCGGATCATCATGTCGGCCTCCAGCCAGACCAGCGCGCCCTCGTTATAATAATCCTCGACCCGGGTCAGCGCCGGGAACGGGCGCGGCCGCCGCGCGGCAATGACGGGATCGAGCGTCGTATCCTCGACACTGCGCCACTCCCGCCCGGGCTGCACTTGATAGGTCGCGGCATGGCGTGCCATTTCACCGAGCAGCATCTCGGGACTTTGCAGCCCCGACCGGCCGGCGAGCAACAGGTCCCAGTAACTCGTCTGCCCTTCGTAGACCCACAACAGCCGGCCATCCATCGGGCTGTCATAGTCCGCCGTCCACAGCCCGGCGGGGCGGCGATATTTGCCGTTCCAGCTGTGTGTCAGTTCGTGCGGCAACAGCCCGCGTTCGGACCCGTTGGTATCCCAGTCGATAAAATAGTCGGTCTCGCGGCTGTTTTCCGAGCTGCGATGATGCTCCAGCCCGATGCCGCCCATCTCCTCGGTCAGCGCCAGCAGAAACTCGTAGCGGTCGAACGGGCGGCTGCCGAACAGCTCCACCGCCTCCTCGACCAGCGCGCGGTGCGCGGTGATTTGTTCCGGCCGGGCGTCGAGAAACCGCGCTTCGTCGGCGACGACATTCAGCGTGACATTATTGCCCAGGTCCCAGCGCCGGTAATGGACGCCAGCGAACATCGGGCTGTCGATCAGCGTTTCATAGTCGGTGACAGCATAGCGGATGCGGTTGCCGCGCAGTTCCGCACCGTCGAGCGCCGCCGTCCCGGTCCAGCCGACTGGCAGGATCACCGTCGGCTGGACACGAATATCGCGCGCCGCATAGCCCGCCGGATAGAGCGACACCTGTTCGAACTGCAGATTGAGCATCGCAGGCGTGATCGAGATGCGGCCCTCGCTGGCCCGTGTTGCGCCGAGGAACTGGAACCGCGCCTCGATTCTGCGCACGCCTGTCGGCACCTCGACATCGAAGGCATAGACACTGGCCGGGTCGCGCCGCCACACCAGCGGGCGGCCATTGGCCGTGAACACCAGCCCGGCAATCGCCGAAATCTCCCCGCGCGGCGCATGCTTGCCGGGCAGCCATTCGGCATAGCGCAACGTCAGCCGCCCCGGTCCGGCGACCGGTATCGTCTGCCGCACCGAATAGGTTGCGCGCGCCACATCGGTCGCATCGACCTCCAGCACCATGGTGCCGGGATAGGGTGAAGCCGACAGCGATGCCGGAATGGGCGGCTGACTGTTCTGGGCGATGGCAGCGGCGGGCAGGACAAGCGCGAGGGCGGCGGCAGTAAGCAGGAAGCGCGATGGCAGCATGGAGTGGGGGAACCTTGGCGAGATTGGAGCTGGCCACAGCTTTGCCCGCGCCAACCGTGGCTTGTCCAGCCTCGTCAACCGCTGGCAATGTCGGAAAGTTTCGCGTAGCGCCGCGACCCATGGCCAAGCCCCAGACCCCCCATGCCGTGCGCGGCACACAGGACATGCTCGGAACGGATGCGGACAAGTTCCAGCATGTCCTCGACACATTTGACCGGGTCCGCCGCCTTTACGGTTTCCAACGCCTGATCATGCCGGTGATCGAGCCGACTGCGGTCTTTTCCCGCAGCCTGGGTGAGACCACCGATGTCGTATCGAAGGAAATGTATTCGTTCGATGACCGGGGTGGCGATTCGGTGACGTTGCGCCCCGAATTCACCGCCGGTGTCGCGCGCGCGTATATCACCAACGGGTGGCAACAGCATGCGCCATTGAAAGTGGCGATGGACGGCCCGCTGTTCCGCTACGAACGCCCGCAGAAAGGCCGCTATCGCCAGTTTCACCAGATCGACGCCGAGGTAATCGGCGCGGCGGAGCCCGCAGCCGATGTCGAGCTGCTATGCTTCGCCGACCAGTTGATCCGTGAACTGGGGATAGCGGACGGCGTCACCCTTACCCTCAACACGCTGGGCGACGCCGCCAGCCGCAACGCCTGGCGCGATGCACTCGTCGAACACTTCATGGCGCACTCGAACGACCTGAGCGAAGACAGCAAAATCCGACTCGACCGAAACCCGACGCGCATCCTCGACAGCAAAGACCCCCGCGACGTCCCCATCGCCGCCAGCGCCCCCGACATCGACGCGTTCCTCACCCCCGAAGCGCAGGACTTCTTTGCCGCTGTCACCTCGGGCCTCGATGCAGCAGGCGTGGAATGGTCCCGCAACGCAAGACTGGTGCGCGGCCTCGATTACTACCGCCACACCGCCTTCGAATTCATCACCGACCGCCTCGGCGCACAAGGAACGGTGCTCGGCGGTGGTCGCTATGATGGCCTAATCGAAACACTCGGTGGGCCGGTTACGCCGGCAGTGGGCTGGGCAGCCGGGGTCGAGCGTTTGGCGATGTTGGTGGACAATCCATTTGCGCCGCTCATCGATATCGCCATCATCCCGATCGGCCCCCGTGCAGAGAGCGTATGCGTCAAATTGGCAGGCGAGTTACGTTCTGTGAATTGGGCTTGTGATGTCGCCTACCGAGGCAATGTGAAAAAGCGCATGCAGCGCGCCAATGCGATCAAAGCTGAGGTCGCGATCATATTCGGCGATGAAGAGCTTGAAACAGGCACTTTGCAAATCAAGCATTTGACGACTGGTCGAAATTATTCTGCACAGTTCGATAGCGATGTGGGAGCAGCTGTCGGCCGACTTCTTCACGCTCCGCCCTCGCACCTCCCGCCAGACGGAACGATGCTGAGTGATGCTGTAGCATGACATGCGTGCGATTCTGTAAGCTCCTCCCCAATACGGGGAGGATCGTGAAATGACTCGCATTTCCGACGAACGTATCGGCCAGATCGCCAATCGGCGCGACGAGATTGCGGCGCGGATGGCATCTGGCGCGCTGGAAGGCGCGGCATTCGTTGCCGCGTCTAAGGATTATGCCGAGGTTGAGCCGGTTGCGAAGGCGGCGGACGAGGTGGCACGGCTGCGCACGGAGCGCGACGGCCTGATCGAAATGGCCGCCGATGCCGAAATGCGCGCGATGGCCGAAGAGGAGATGCCCGCGATCGACCAAGCGCTGGCCGCAGCCGAACATGCGCTGGCCATCGCCCTGCTGCCCCGCGATGCTGCCGACGAACGCTCCGCCATGCTCGAAATCCGCGCGGGGACCGGGGGCGACGAAGCTGCGCTGTTCGCGGCCGACCTGTTTCGCATGTATTCCAAATATGCCGAAAGCCAGGGCTGGCGGGTCGAGATCGTCCAGGCCAGCAGCGCCGATGTCGGCGGATATAAAGAAGTTGTCGCCAACGTCTCGGGTACCGGGGTGTTCGCCAAATTGAAGTTCGAAAGCGGCGTCCACCGGGTCCAGCGCGTCCCCGCCACCGAAACCCAAGGCCGCATCCACACCAGCGCCGCCACCGTCGCCGTCCTCCCCGAAGCGACCGAGGTCGATGTGCAGATCAACGACGGCGACCTCAAAGTCGATATCTACCGCTCGTCGGGCGCGGGCGGGCAGCATGTCAACACCACCGACAGCGCGATCCGCATCACCCACCTGCCAACCGGTCTGGTCGTCATCCAGCAGGACCAGCGCAGCCAGCACAAGAACCGCGCCAAGGCGATGGAAGTGCTGCGCACCCGCCTTTATGACCGGCAACGCGAGGAACTGCATTCCGAGCGAGCCGGGACACGCAAGGCGATGGTCGGATCGGGCGATAGGTCCGAACGCATCCGCACCTATAATTTCCCCCAGGGGCGCGTCACCGATCATCGCATCAACCTGACGCTGCACCGTCTGCCTGAGATATTGGAGGGTGCATTGGGCGACCTGACCGATGCGCTGATTGCCGAGGATGAAGCACAGCGCATGGCGGCGATGGGCGATGGGTGATGCGCCGACGCCCTCTCCCTTTGATCGGAGAGGGTTGGCTGAGGGAGGAATAAGTGCCGCCATTGCCGATGCGGCCGCGCAGCTCGACGTGATCAGCGATACGCCTCGGCTCGACGTCGAGCTCCTGATGGCGCACGCGCTGGGGATAGAGCGTGAAGAGATGCTGATCGATCCCGCGCGCTATGCGGTTCCTGATGGTTTCGCAGCACTGATCGCCCGCCGCGTCGCGCATGAACCGGTTGCCTACATCGTCGGCTATCGCGATTTCTGGACGGTCCGGATCGGGGTTGAGCCTGGCGTTCTGATCCCGCGTGCCGATAGCGAAACGCTGATTGAAGCGGCGGTGGAGGCATTTGGCACAACCGGACCTGCAACCGTCCTCGACCTTGGCACAGGCCCCGGAACGCTGTTGCTGGCGGCGCTGGATCAATGGCCGTGCGCGGCCGGCATCGGCGTTGAACGATCCGCCACCGCGCGCGTCATCGCTGCCACCAACGCCGCCGCGCTCGGCCTTTCCGGCCGCGCTACCATTGTCGATGGAGACTGGCATAACCCGGCACCCTTGCTGACGCTGGGCCAGTTCGATTGTATTTTGGTCAACCCGCCGTATGTCGAGGCCGGAGCGGTGCTTGAGCGACAGGTTGCTTTTCACGAGCCCGCCGAGGCGCTGTTTGCCGGACCGGACGGGCTCGATGACTATCGCGCGATCTTGCCGCTGCTCCCCGTCCTGCTTGCCCCGCACGGGATCGCCATCGTCGAGATCGGTTCGACCCAACGCGACGCCGTTGCTGAAATCGCTTGCGCTTTGGAATTGTCGGTGCAGTGCAAAAAGGATCTGGGTGGCCGCGACCGCGCACTTGTCTGCTGCCGAGGCGAACATGCGCGCTGACGTTTTCGCTTGATTTGCCGCCACGGGCGGTTAGGGCTGGAGAGGTATCGACAGGCTGGAGCATTCCACAGCGGGATCCATTGGCTGCGATACAGTTCCCAAGCGGCAGGACAGCCCATCGCCATCGGACAAAGGGCCCGATGAGCGAAGGCCCAATTAGCAAAGACTGGGGCCAAAGCACCTGCTGCATGCGCAAAGCCAGGCGAAAGCGGCGAACCGGGGCAGACAAATATCTCTCTCTTCGAGGAAAATCAGTGTCGATGAACAATCGTCAAAACGGGCGCCGTCGCGGTCGTAACAACAACCAGCGCCCGCAGGTGCAGGGGCGCGGTAACCAGGATCAGGGCAACCGGATCGACAACCGGGCACGCGGCAACGCCACCCAGCTGCTCGAAAAATATCGCAACATGGCGCGCGATGCCCAACTATCCGGCGACCGGGTAATGACTGAATATTATCTTCAGTTTGCCGACCATTATTTCCGTGTCCTGTCCGACACCCGGCTGCGCCAGGAAGAACAGCGCGCCCGGTTCGACGATCGGGGCGAAGGCCGTGATGGGGGCCGTGACGATGATCGCGACCAGCTGCAGGATGGCGGCGGCGAGGACGATGGGGAGGATATCGACGAGCTTGACGCCATCGATTCCATTGGCCGCGCGCCACGCAACCGCAATGGGCGCGACATGGGCGGCGGCCGGGATAGTCAGCAGCCGCGCGATGGTAATCGTGACGCGCCCAGAGAGGGCCAACGCGATGGAAACCGCGAACGCAACAGTAATGACCGTGGTGGCAATCGTGACGAACCGCGCCGCGATGTCCGCCCGGAGCGCGATGGCAATCGGGAAGGCCAACCCCGCGACAGTCCGCCGCGCGAAAGCCAGAATCGCGATGGCCAAAATCGGGATGGCCAAAATCGTGATAGCCAAGGCCGCGACACTAGCGGCGGCGAACGACCCAATCGCGATCGACCGGTGCGTGAAGCAGGCGAGCTGCCACCGCGTCGCCCGCGCCGCGAACGCCCGGAACGCAGCGAGGCAACCCGTGACGAGACCCCGGCAGGCATAGATGTTGCGGTCCTGCCGCCCGCAATCGGCATCGAGCCGATGCGCGACGACACGCTTCCCAGCGAAGAAGCCGCCCCCAAGCGTCGTGGCCGTCCGCGCAAAGTCGTGGACGATGCAGGCGAAGGCGAAGGCGCAGCCGCCTGATCGTGCCTTAGCCGACCAATAAAAATCACCCCCGGTCGGGCTTGCGCCGGCCGGGGGCTTTTCGTGCGTTCAGTGTTGTGCGGCGCGGATCGCGCCGATCGTCGTGCCGGCGCTGATCCGTTCGACATCGGTTTTAAGATGCAGCAGGCGCAGCCCCGGGCGTGACATCGCATGGGCCAGCGCGGGTGCAAATTCGGCAGTTGTTTCGACCGTTGCCGCCCAGCCCCCATAGGCACGGCCCAGCGCGGCAAAATCGGGATTGACCAGGGCGGTGGCGGAAAGGCGATCGGGAAATTCGCGTTCTTGGTGCATGCGGATGGTGCCATAAGCGCCATTGTCGACGACAATGACCAGTATGTTGCAGCCATATTGCACGGCGGTCGCCAGTTCCTGTCCATTCATAAGAAAATCGCCGTCGCCAGCTACCGCGACGATCATTCGGTCGGGAAAACGCTTTGCCGCTGCCACGGCCGCAGGAACGCCATAGCCCATTGCTCCTGCGGTCGGTGCCAACTGTGTCGTCATCGCGCCGTAAACCCAATGTCGGTGCCACCAGCCCGAAAAATTGCCTGCGCCGTTACAGATGACGGTGTTGGCGGGCAGCAGATTGCGCATTGTCGCGACGCACGGACCAAGATCGAGCCGCGTGTCGAACGGCGTGACCTCATTCCAGGCCCGCCATTCTTCATGCGCGGCCCTGCCCGCATCGAACGGGATGACGTCTTCGAGCCATAGGGCCGCCATTTCGGCAAATTCATGGGGGTAGGCACAGATCGGAAGATCGGTGCGGTAGACGGAATTAAGCTCCACCGGATCGGGATGGACATGCACCAGTATCTGCCCGGGATGATCGGGCGTAATCAGGCTGTAGCCATCGGTGGTCGCTTCCCCAAGCCGCGCGCCGACCGCGATCACCAGATCGGCGTTGCGGATACGGTCGAGCAGTTTCGGATTAGGGCCATAACCCAGATTGCCGGCATAGACTGGACAGTTATTGTCGATCGCATCCTGACGACGGAACGCAGCGGCGGTCGGCAGACCGACACGGGTTGCAAACTGCGCCCAATAATGAGCCGCGCCGGCGTTCCAGCCCGCTCCACCGATGATAGCGACGGGATCAGTCGCGTCCTTGAGCAGATCCATGAAGACCTGCATTGCTTCCCCGTCGGGATCCTGTTCGGGCGGCGAAACGCGCGGACGATCGCGCGCAACGACGCGGTCGAGCAGCATATCTTCGGGTAGCGCCAACACCACCGGGCCGGGGCGACCCGCCATGGCGGTGGAATAAGCGCGGGCGACATATTCGGGAATGCGTTCTGCCGTGTCGATCCGCGCCGCCCATTTGCACAGCGGCGCAAACATCGTGGCGAAATCGACCTCCTGAAATCCTTCGCGATCCCGCATCGAACGGTCGACATCGCCGATGAACAGGATCATCGGCTGCGAATCCTGGCAGGCAACGTGCACGCCGATGCTGGCGTTGGTCGCACCCGGCCCGCGCGTGACAAAGGCGATGCCGGGCCGACCGGTCATCGCCCCATCGGCACAGGCCATAAATCCGACCCCGCCCTCCTGGCGGCAAACCACGGTCTCGATGGCGGGTGTGTCGTGCAGCGCATCAAGGACCGCGAGAAAGCTCTCGCCCGGCACGGTGAAGATGCGGTCGCACCCCTGAAGCACGAGCTGATCGATGAGGATGCGGCCGCCGGTGCGGAGCGGAGCAGACGGGGCGGGAACAGGCTGGCTCATGGGCCGTCGATAGCGGCTGGCACAATTGCGGCAAGTACCCAAACCGAATTTGCGCGGGGGCGCGTGAGGCAAGGCGCTTTATCTTCGATAGCAGACGCGGATGGCGATTGTTTCAGCGTGGAACAGACAGTCCGACCCTTAGCTGGTTTCGCCACCTAAGCTCATCACATCCGTAACAATCTCTGACAAAAAGCTTTTCCGTTCGGCTAACAGGCTGTAACTAACGTTCAATTAACGATAAGGCCGTCACACGTCTATCCATCTTCACCCCGACCACCAGGGACTATCATCATGAATTCACGTCTAATTCTTGCAGCGCTTGCTGTATCAACTGCCGTGCCGGCCAGTGCCGCCACCACGATCACCTACACCGATTCGGTGCCTACGCCTTCTCCCGATGTCCAGATCTTCGAAGATTTCGACGATAAAGCGGACGGCGATTCGATTGGCACTAACGCGGAAGTATTTTCAGACGCCGAAACTGGCCTTGCTGCTCGCCCGGCAGGCAGCACCGGCAATTTCGGTGTTGTGCTTGGCGGCGGCGTTGCGAATTTCACTTTCGCTCGTCCGGCAAGCCGTTTCGGCTTCCTGCTTGGCTCGCTCGACACTTATAATGGCCTGACAGTGAATTACGCCAATGGCACCAGCCAGACCTTTGCCGGGTCGGGCATCACGGGCGGCGCAGGTGCGACGACGGGTTCGGGCGGCGGTTTTGTCACCATCCGTCAGGACGCGGGCGATCCACGCATCACTGGTGTCAGCTTTTCATCCAGCCAGAATTCGTTCGAATTTGATACGTTGGGCGTTGGTGGCGTTCCTGAGCCGACAACCTGGGCGATGATGATCCTGGGCTTTGGCGTGGTCGGCGGTGCAATGCGTCGTCGCAAAACTGTCTCCACAGCTTTCAAGCTGGCCTGAACATGATGTGATATCCGGCGGCGTGCTAGAACCGCCGTCGTAATTGCGAACACCGGTGCATTGCTGCACCGGTGTTTTTTTGTGCCTGATGCAACGCCAATTGCCGTTCGGACCGGATCCGTCGGCCAATGCCGGACAGTGCGCGGTAGATTTTGCACTGCCGCAACGATTGTGACATGAAGCGAACGGGCATGGTCCGGCACAATGGTATTACCCGTTGCGCTGCCGACGCGGTCAGGAGAAACTGTGCCGTTCATCGACCATCCCATGCGCGAACGAGTGGTTTCCGAGATGCACATGCGCCGGATGCCGCCGCTGCATGCGCCGACCGTGATGATTCAGACTGTGCGACTAGTAGACCCGGACGAACGGGCCGCCGAACGGGCACATATCCTGCAAATGCCCGGCGTGCCGACCGATGCGATGGAGGTCCGCGCCAGCCATGTCGGGGGGCGGAGCAATGATGGTAGCGACTATATCTGGGAACGGCATAGCGAAGCGTCGACGACGACACTGATCATGCCAGCAAATCCGGCAAGACCGTTCGATGCGATTGTCGACGATCATGCCGCCGTGGACTGGCTGCTGTCGGCACCGGGCCGCGTGCTGCGCGCCGTACGAATTGCAATTGTCGCCGACGACGGCGCGGACAGCGCCTTCGCAGCCGCATGTTTCAGCCCGGACGATCTTGTCAGCGGCACCATCGGTTCGATCCGCTTCTGGTCCGATTTTCTGGTGCGGGACGACAAGTTTGGACGGCTGGTTGTTGCGGCGGGCGACGTACCGCCCCCTGACCTTGGCCGTAAAGTCCAGCAGTTGCAGGAGCTCGGCAATTATCGCAACCTCGCCTTGCTTGGCCTGCCGGTCGCCCAGGCAGAGGGACCGCAAGTCGCTGATCTGGAGCAGGCGCTGGTCGACATCGCCGAACGCATGGCGGCCGGCGAAGCCGATACCGCATTGCTCGACAGATTGTGCCAGTTGGCCGCGCGAGTCACGGCAATCACAGCCACTTCGGCTTTCAGGTTAAGCGCCACTTCCGCCTACACCCGCATTGTCGAAGACCGGTTGGATGGGCTGCGTGCGGACGCGGTTTCAGGGTTCCAGTCGCTCGAAGAGTTTACCGAACGCCGCCTGTTGCCCGCGACCCGGACGTGCACGTCCTTTTCGGCCCGTCTCGAATCGCTATCCGTCCGGATCGAACGCGCAACATCACTGCTGCGAACGCGCGTCGAAATGGTGCTGCAGGCCCAGAACGCTGATCTGCTTCGCTCTGTCGACCGCAACGCCGAACGGCAGCTGCGCTTGCAACGGGTCGTCGAAGGCCTGTCGGTCGTTGCCGTCAGCTACTATGCGGTGAGTTTGCTCGCCTATGTCCTGCACGCGGTGGCCGACCGCTATCGCTTGCCCGATGAACAGCTTATCGCGTGGAGCGTTGGCCCCGTCATCGCGATGGTATGGGTGTTGCTGCGCCGCAAAGTCCGCGCCATCGTCGACGCCGGCCGATAAGGCGCGGGTGGGCGATCCGGTGGTTCAGGCGTTAGCCAGCACCGCCAAGATCGCCACCAGCAACAGGAATATACCGATGATCGCGGCAGTGATCATCGACGGGTTGATGGCAAAGGTCGCCTGTGCCTGCTCGCGGACACGGCCGATCAATTCGGGCCAGGTGTAACTGACGAAATCACCCTGGCTCATGATGCTGACCAATATGCCGTCGTCGTCGACCACCGGGAGATGGCGGAACCGTTCGTTCGACATCTGGCGCAGCCAGTCGAGCAGATTGTCGTCGGCACGGGCCAGCTTCAGGTCAGTGGTCATGATCGCGCTGAGCGGCGTGGTAACCGGATCGAGCCCGACGTTAATTAGCCGCCGCATGAAATCGCGTTCCGTGACGATGCCGACGGGTTTGCGGTCGGGACTGATCACCACGGCGGCGCCATAGTTTTTGGCGCTCATGGCCTGAGCGGCGTTGAACACAGTTTCGTCAGGCGCGAATGTCATGACAACCGATTTGCTGGAAAATTCGGCGCGATCTTTGATTTTCATGCGAGGGTGCCTCCAGGGGAGCGATATCCCGTTTGAGATTAACCCAGTTGCGGGGTCAGCGCCATTCGCTTTTATGCGCTCACGAGATATGAACCGCTTTGGCCACGCAATAGCTTTCGAGTCCTTCCGGTCCGCCTTCGCTGCCGTAGCCTGATTGCTTGACCCCGCCGAACGGCGTGTCCGCGCCCGATATGCCAAAGCCGTTGAGACCAACCATCCCGGCCTCCAACGCATCAGCAAGCACATTAGCACGTCGGCCATTTTCGGTGAAGGCGAAGGCAGCGAGGCCGAAGGGAGTATTGTTGGCTGCTGCTATGGCAGCATCGATATCGTCGAACGACCGGGTGACGGCCACCGGGCCGAATGGTTCGACCTGCATGATATCGGCGTGCGCAGGGACATCCGACAACAATGTCGGGCGGAAGAAATTTCCCGGGCTGTCGTCACGTGATCCGCCTGCCGACAATGTTGCGCCCTTCGCCACCGCATCGTCGATCAAAGCGGCGATGGCATCGGGTCGGCGGGCATTGGCGAGCGGACCCATGGTCGTGCCGCTATCGAGTCCATTGCCCACCGTGACACCGGTGGTGCGCGCGGCAAAGCCACGGACAAAGGCTTCGTGGATAGATGCCTCGACGAAGAACCGGGTGGGGGAGACGCAAACCTGACCTGCGTTGCGGAATTTCTGGGCTACGACCATATCCAGCGTTTTTTCGAGATCGCAATCGGCGAATACCAGCACCGGCGCATGGCCGCCCAGTTCCATCGTCGATGCAGTGACATTATCCGCACATAGCCGCATCAGATGTTTGCCAACCGCGGTCGATCCGGTGAAGCTGATCTTGCGGATGACAGGCGAAGCGATCAGTGTCGAGGAGATTAGCGCAGGGTCGCCGTAAACGAGTTGCGCAACCCCGGCAGGCAACCCGGCATCGGCAAGGCAGCGCATCAATGCGGTTGTGCAGCCCGGGGTTTCTTCCGCCGGTTTGGCAATTACCGAGCATCCGACCGCGAGCGCCGCAGCCAGCTTTTTAGCCATCAGATAGATAGGAAAGTTCCACGGCGTGAAGATCGCCACCGGACCTACAGGTTGTTTCAGCACCATGGAACGCTGCCCCGACGGGCGGACGAGCGTGCGCCCGTACATCCGTCGCGCGTCTTCTGCGCACCAATCGAACATCTGTGCTGCGCCCGCGACCTCGCCGCGTGCTTCGGCGATCGGCTTGCCCTGTTCCATCGTGAGGAGTGTGGCAATATGATCGATCCTGTCGCGCAGCAATTGCGCGGTTTTGCGCAATATGGCTGCGCGGGCATCGACATCGGTCGCGCGCCATAGCGGGAACGCACGCGCCGACGCAGCCAGCGCAGCAGCAAGATCGGCCGCGCTCGCCATCGGCAAATCGGCCATCGCGGACGCTGTTGCGGGGTTGAGCACATCAAGCGTGTCGCGGCCTTCGCCGGATTGCCAGGCACCGTCGATGAATAGCGCAAGGTCGGGGGTGTAGTCGGTCATGCTAATAGCGCTCCAGGATGCGGCGGCGTCGAGCTTGTCGAAGCCCTGCCCTTCACTTAAGCTTGGCCAACAGAAAAAACAGCCCTGAGACAGACCTGGGGCGAGCGATTTGGGGAGGACAGTTGCATGGCCGAATTGCGCATCGTCACCGACGGTTTGCGTTTTCCGGAAGGGCCGGTGGCGATGCCCGACGGCAGCGTCATCCTCACCGAAATCGAGGCAGGCCGGATCACACGTGTTGCGGCGAATGGCACCAAAACGACGGTGGCGACAACTGGCGGCGGCCCCAATGGCCTCGCCGTAGGTCCCGACGGCAAGCTATATTGCTGTAACAATGGCGGTTTCAACTATGTCGAATCGAGCGGTTATCTGACCCCGCATGGCATAGCCGATGATTATTCGGGCGGACGGATCGAACGGATCGACATTGATACGGGCGCTGTGGAAATCCTTTATAAATCCGGTGATTTCGGCTGCACTCTGCGCGGGCCGAACGATATTGTATTCGATGCTCATGGCGGCTTCTGGTTCACCGATCATGGCAAGGTCGACTATGCCAAACGCTGCCACGATATCGTCGGCATATTTTATGCCAAGGCCGATGGCAGCCATCTCAAGGAAGTGATTTTCCCGTCAAACAACCCCAATGGCGTCGGCCTCTCGCCCGATGGTAACACGCTTTACGCTGCTGAAACCTACACCTGCCGCCTGATGAAATTCAATATCATCGCGCCCGGCAAGGTCGACGATGCTGCAGGTCCGGGCGGCCCCGGCATTCCTGTGCATCGTCCTGCAGGATATAAATTCTTCGATTCACTGGGTGTCGAAGAATGTGGCAATATTTGTGTCGCGACCATCGGTGAATGCGGAATAAGCGTGATTTCGCCCGATGGAGAGCTGGTCGAATTCGTTGCCACCGACGATATCTTCACGACCAACATCTGCTGGGGCGGAGAGGGTCGCATGACCGCTTATGTGACCTTGTCCGGTACAGGGCGGCTGGCAGCGATCGACTGGGCACGACCGGGACTGAAGCTGGTGCATGGCTGAATTGCCTTCACGCTTTACTGCAGTCCTATGGGATTTCGGCGGGGTGATTACCTCGTCACCGTTCGAGGCCTTCAACCGGATGGAGGAGGCACGCGGGCTGCCGCACGACTTTGTGCGGCGCGTCAACGCCGCCAATCCCGATACCAATGCCTGGGCGCGGTTCGAGCGTGCCGAGATAAATGCCGCTGAGTTTGACGTGGCGTTTGCGGCGGAAGCCCGCGGCCTTGGCCATGAGCTCGATGGTCGCGAGGTCATCGCCTGCTTGTCGGGCGACATCCGGCCGCGGATGCTGAACGCGCTCGACCGGCTGAAACAGGACGGCTTCGTACTGGGTTGCATCACCAACAATGTCGCCGCCGGGACCGGCACGGCCATGGCTTTGGATCGCAAGCGCGCGGTTGCCGTCACCGATGCCTTGTCCCGGTTCGATCATATTGTGGAATCAAGCAAAGTGGGGATACGCAAGCCCGATCCGGCCATTTACCGAATGATGTGCGATGCACTGGGCCTCGCCCCCGATGAATGCGTCTATCTCGATGACCTGGGCATAAACTGCAAGCCTGCAGCACAGCTGGGCATGCACGCAATCAAGGTATCGGGAGAGGGGCAGGCGCTGTGCGCGCTGAGCGCCGCACTGAATTTTCCCGCGGGTTGGCCAGACCAGATCGTAAATTCGTAAATCAAGAGATCGAAGCGTCGCACGCATGATTTACGATGTTATGACCCGACTGCCCCGACGGTTGTCGCGTGCCGTGCATGGCGATAGAATCGGATAGATCAACCGGAATGCAGCCCGACTGAAACGCAGGACGCCGTAATGAACAAACTATATCCCGATGCGGATGCCGCGCTAGACGGACTATTGCACAACGACATGCTGATTGCAGCTGGCGGGTTCGGGCTGTGCGGTATTCCCGAACGTCTGATCGATGCGATCGTCGCATCCGGCGTCACTGGATTGACGGTTGCGTCGAACAACGCCGGCATCGATGGCGAGGGGCTGGGAAAGCTGCTGCGCACCCGCCAGATCAGGAAGATGATATCCTCCTACGTCGGGGAGAATAAGGAGTTCGAGCGGCAGTATCTGGCGGGCGAACTTGAGGTCGAATTTTGCCCCCAAGGCACGCTCGCCGAAAGGATGCGCGCCGGCGGTGCGGGCATTCCGGGTTTTTACACCAGAACCGGCGTCGGCACCGCGGTCGGCGAAGGCAAGGAGCACAAGAGTTTCCATGGTGAGGACTATATCCTCGAACTTGGTATTTTTGCCGACCTTGCCATCATCAAAGCACGGAAAGCCGATGAAAGCGGTAATCTGGTGTTCCGCAAGACAGCCCGCAATTTCAACCTGCCCGCTGCAACCTGTGGCAGAATCTGCATCGTCGAGGTGGAGGAGATCGTGCCGGTCGGCGGCCTCGACCCCAACTCTATCCATCTGCCCGGCGTTTATGTGCAGCGGATGATAGTCGGCGCGCCCTATGGCAAGAAAATCGAGTTTCGGACGGTTCGGGAAAGAGAGGCCGCGTGATGACTGCGCCCGAACACGCCCGTGTCCACACGGCCCATCCTGAATTCATGGTTCGTGAGTTCGATGCTCTCGCCTCCCAGTTATATGCGGCTGTGCTTGCGGGAAAATTGGTCCAAATCAAAATCGAGGGCGAGCCTTTGATCGAGCTGATCCCCAACCGCATCGGGAGCGTGCAGTAATGCCTTGGACCCGCGATCAGATGGCGGCGCGCGCGGCGCAGGAATTGCGCGATGGTTATTATGTCAATCTCGGCATCGGTATCCCTACCTTGGTTGCTAATTATGTGCCCGCCGATGTGGAGGTCACGCTGCAGTCCGAAAACGGAATGCTAGGCATCGGTCCGTTCCCTTATGCGGGTGAGGAAGACGCCGATCTTATCAACGCCGGCAAACAGACGATCAGCGAGTTGCCGCAGACCGCCTATTTCGACAGTGCCGCCAGCTTTGCGATGATCCGCGGCGGGCATATCGACCTGACGGTGCTCGGCGCGATGGAAGTCGCCGAAAATGGCGACATTGCCAACTGGATGATCCCGGGCAAGATGATCAAGGGCATGGGCGGCGCGATGGACCTGGTTGCAGGGGTCAAGAAAATCATCGTGGTGATGGAGCATACGTCCAAGAACGGCGATCCCAAATTTATTCCGGCCTGCACCCTGCCGCTGACCGGGCGCAATGCCGTCGACATGATTATCACCGATCTCGCGGTGTTCCAGCGCGCCAATCATGCCAGACCGTTTCGTTTGATCGAAACCGCGCCCGACGTTTCGACAGACGAAATTGCCGCAAAAACCACCGCGCATTATATTGTCTGACCGCGACGCATGACGCCAGACGAGCTTGCCCGTGCCGCCGCCGACGCACTGCAACGCGGAGATGGCAACGAAGTATGCCGCATCGCCGAGCCGCTGGCGCGTGCCAATCCGGCCCAGCCGCAGCTGTGGCTGCTCTTGGGCGAGGGAGCGCGGCTGGCGGGTGATGACGCCCTGCTGGAAAGTGCCGCGGCGCGGCTGATCGCCATCGAACCACGCGCGATCCGCGGCTATGGCTGGCGAGGCGATGTTGCGTGGCGAAGCAATGATCCGCGCGGAGCTGCGCGCTGGTACCGTGCGGGCGTTGCCACGGCCGAAGCGATCGCCGATCTTTCGCCCACACTCGATCTCGAGCGCGCCAGACAGGCAGCGGCGCTGGCGCAACTCGAAGCAGGCTTTGCCGCCGCCATGGACGATGGCCTGGCCGCGCGCGGGGTAGCGCCAGCCGCCATATCGGAGCGTTTTGCCGAATCGATCGACCTCTTGAACGGCCGCGCACCGGTGCAGTTGCAAAAGCCAGCTGCATATTATTTTCCCGGCCTGCCGCAGCGTGCCTTTTACGAGCGCGATGAATTTCAATGGGTCACAGCTGTCGAGGGAGCGAGCGATGCAATTCGCAACGAATTGCTCGCCGCATTGGCCGATAATGCGCCATTTCGTCCCTATCTGACCAGCGACCCTGACCGGCCGACGCATGACAGCCACGGCATGACCGACAATCCAGACTGGTCGAGCCTGCATCTGATCGACAATGGCACAGCGAGTGCCACCGCAATCACGGCATTCCCGGCGACCCTGGCGGTAATGGAAGGATTGCCATTGTGCCGCATCGGCGTGCGCGCACCAACGGTGATGTTCTCCCGCCTGGCACCTGGAGCGCGCATCCCGCCGCACCATGGGATGATCAATGCCAGACTGATCTGCCATTTGCCGCTGATCGTACCGGGGGCAGGCAAATTGCGCGTCGGCAATCATGCGCGCGACTGGCAACCGGGCAAGTTGCTGATTTTCGACGATTCGATTGAGCATGAGGCGTGGAACGACGCCAATGCCGACCGCATCGTGCTGATCTTTGACGTCTGGCGGCCCGAGCTGACATTGGCCGAACAGGCGGCGGTGGCGGCGCTGTTCGATGTGATCGACGCAAAGGAGGCATGAGCACGATGCGGATGCTGGTGACCGGATCGTCGGGATGGCTGGGGCGGTTTCTGGTGCCGATGCTGCGCCGTGCGGGCCATGACCCCGTCGGCCTCGACATCGTGGCTGGCGATCATACCACCGTGCTTGCCAGCGTTACCGACCGTGCCGCCATCGATCGTGCACTAGGCGAGCATGGCGCAGAAGCGATCATTCACGGCGGGGCACTGCACAAGCCTGATATCGTGCGCTATTCCCGTGCAGCATTTATCGACACCAACATCACCGGCACGCTGAACCTGATAGAGGCGGCGGTTGCGGCGGGGCACGACCGCTTTATCCTCACATCGACGACATCGCTGATGGTTCGCAGCGATGTTCACGCCGGGGCGGGGGCGAATGGCGCATGGTGGATGGATGAAGATTTCGGGCCGCTGCAACCGCGCAACATCTATGGCATCAGCAAGCTCGCCGCCGAGCAAATTGTCGGGCAAGTCCACCGCGACACTGGCATCGGCGCCGCGATCCTGCGCACCGGCCGCTTTTTTCCAGAAGATGACGACACACACGCAACCCCGAGCGGCCCCAACCTGAAGGCCAATGAATTGCTGAACCGACGGCTAACAGTTGAGGACGCAGCAGCAGCGCATATCGCCGCGCTGGACACAGCGCCGGAGTTGGGCTGCGAAACCTTTGTCCTGTCCGCGCCGCCACCCTTTCATCGCGAGGAGGCACCCGAACTGGCCCGCGATGCCCGCGCGGTCATCGCTCGTCACTACCCTGATGCCGCCGATATTTACGCGCGCGCCGGTTGGGTACTGCCCGCCACCATCGAGCGCATCTATGATCCGGCCAAGGCGCAAATTATGCTGGGCTGGCGCGCCAAAACCGATTTCGCCAGCGTGCTCGGCGCGCTGCGATCCGGCGCTCCGCTGCCTTTCGCGCATGATGCGGCATATGTTTCGCCAATGATGCGAGCTGACAGTGCATAAGGAGGAGGTCGAATGACCTATCGCCTGATTACCGCCAACCGCAATTATTCAAGCTGGTCACTGCGTCCATGGGTACTGATGACGACGCTGGGAATCGATTTTGCCGATGACGTGCGGCCGTTCCAGTCAGATGTGAACTACGACATTTTCCGCGCGTTTTCCCCGACCGGGCAGGTTCCGGCGCTGATCGAGACGCTAGCCGATGGCACTGAGCGAACTGTATGGGACTCACTTGGAATCGCCATGGTACTGGCCGACCGGCATCCCGAGGTGTGGCCTGCCGACGAAGAGACGCGGGCGTGGGCGATGTGCGCGACGGCGGAGATGCATGCGGGGTTTGGGACGTTGCGCAACGCCTGCACGATGAATGTCGGAGTGCGGGTCGCATTGGGAAGGCCGGGCGCAGCGCTCGCCCGAGACATCGCGAGGCTGCGCGAGCTGTGGGAAGAAGGGCTCGCCGCGTTCGGTGGGCCGTTTCTTGCCGGCGATCGGTTCAGCGCAGTTGATGCTTTTTACGCGCCCGTCGCTTTTCGCGTGCGCACTTATGCGCTGGATGTCGGCCCGGCTGGGCAGGCGTGGGTCGATCATATGCTCTCGCTACCCGCCATGCGCGAATGGGAACGAATGGCGCTGAAAGAAAGCTGGCGCGAAGCCACACATGAGGCTGAGCTACAGTCCGCAGGCCGGGTTACCGAAGACTATCGCGCCGGGTAGGCCGCGTGCTTTGTGTCAGCCGATACTGTCGCGCAAGGCGGCGCGACCATCGAGCACCTGTCGGCGCAGATCAGCCTTCAATGCTTCAGGCGACCGAGCGATAAGAAAGCCGAAACTGACCCCACCCTGCTTGCTTTGCGTCGCATGATGAAGTTTGTGGGCCTGCACCAGCCTTTTGGCATAGCCCGATTTCGGCACCCAGCGGAAATAGCGCTGATGCACCAGACCGTCGTGCGCAAGTGTATAGAGAATGCCATAGCCCAATATGCCAAGGCCGATGGCAGTTCCGGGCGACCAGGCCGCCGCCCCCATGATCAGCGGGCTGCCGATCGCAAACATCGCGATGCTCGCAGCCGCGCCGACCAGCGCATAAAGATCGTTTTTCTCGAGAAGGCTGTCATGCCGTTCATGATGATCGCGATGCCACCCCCAGCCAAAACCGTGCATAATATATTTATGGCTGGCCCAGGCGACACCTTCCATAGCGGCGATGGTTGCAAATATGATGGCGATGAACGCAGGCGTCGACATGGCATTCATATAGGATAGTTTTGCCAGAAATTGCACTACGGCTTTTAGTCGAGCGGGTTGCGCTTACGAGCTGGATGGCTCTAGGCAATAATCGCTATGCCGAACCCCAAGACCTTGTACGAAAAAATCTGGGATGCGCATATTGTCGCGCGGCGCGATGATGGCACCTGCCTGATTTTCATCGACCGGCACCTCGTGCATGAAGTCACCAGTCCGCAGGCCTTTGCCGGCCTCATCGCAAGTGGCCGCGGCGTCCGCCGCCCCGACCTGACGCTGGCGGTGCCCGACCATAATCTGCCTACGACGGCGCGAGTCAATGCTGCCGGGCATATTCTGCCGATCGCCGATACACAGAGCGCAGCGCAGCTCGCGGCGCTGGAAGCGAATGTCGCAGCATTCAATGTGCCCTATATCTCCGCCACCGACGCACGACAGGGCATTGTTCACGTCATCGGCCCTGAACAGGGCTTTACTCTGCCCGGCCTGACTATGGTGTGCGGCGACAGCCATACTGCGGCGCACGGCGCGTTGGGCGCATTGGCATTCGGCATCGGCACCAGCGAGGTCGAGCATGTGCTCGGTACGCAAACTTTGTGGCTGGCACCTGCCAAAACGATGGAAGTGCGGGTCGATGGACTGCTTGGGCCAGGGGTGACGGCCAAGGACCTGATCCTGCACATTGTCGGGTTGATCGGCACAGCAGGCGGCACCGGCCATGTCATCGAGTTTAGCGGAAGCACGATCCGGGCACTAAGCATCGAGGGTCGGCTGACGATCAGTAATATGGCGATCGAAGCAGGCGCACGGGCCGGATTGATCGCGCCCGATGAGGCGACGTTTGCCTATCTGAAGGGTCGCCCGATGGCTCCGGCGGGGGGAGATTGGGAGGCAGCGGTCGATTATTGGCGGACGCTGCCCACCGACGCTGACGCGCAGTTCGACAAGAGCGTGGCCATCGATGCCACCACTATCGCGCCAAGCGTTACGTGGGGCACGTCGCCGGAAGATGTCGTGCCGATTACCGGTGTGGTTCCTGCGCCCGAGAGTTTTGTCGATCCGTCCAAGCGCGAAGCGGCGCGGAAAAGTCTCGATTACATGGGGCTGACTGCAGGCACGCCAATGCGCGACATCGCCGTGCAGAATATCTTTATCGGCAGTTGCACCAACAGCCGCATCGAGGATTTGCGGGCGGCGGCCGCTGTACTGAAGGGGCGGCACAAGGCGGACGGCGTGAAATGGGCGATCGTCGTCCCTGGATCAGGCCTCGTCAAAGCCCAAGCCGAAGCCGAAGGCCTCGACCGCATCTTCATCGACGCAGGTTTCGAATGGCGCGAGCCCGGCTGCTCCGCCTGCCTGGGCATGAATCCTGACAAGGTGCCGCCGGGGGAACGGGCGGCGAGTACCAGCAATCGCAATTTCGTGGGCAGGCAGGGGCCGGGTAGCCGAACGCATCTGGTCTCGCCAGCTATGGCCGCAGCGGCGGCGGTGATGGGACAGCTGAGCGATGTGCGGGAGTTGGTGTGATGACCCCCGTCTCCACTATCATCGGCACCGCAATCCCGTGGGGGCAGTCGAATGTCGATACCGATGTCATTATTCCCGCAAAATGGCTCAAGACGATCAGCCGCGAAGGCCTTGGCAAGGGGGCATTCGAGACTGTCCGCGCTACATCGGGCAATATTTTCGACGCGCCCCAGAATGCCGGGGCTCCGATATTGATCGCGGGCGATAATTTCGGGTGTGGGTCGAGCCGGGAACATGCGGCATGGGCGCTGATCGATTTGGGTATCCGGGCGGTCATCGCGCCGTCGTTTTCGGACATATTTTCGGGCAATGCGTTCAAGAACGGCCTGCTCGCGGTCGAACTTCCGCAAGAGGCGATCGACCGGCTGATAGCGGTAGCGGGCGAGGGCCAGCCGCTGACTATTGATCTGGACAGTCAGGTCGTGACGACGCCGTTTCAGGACCGATTTCTGTTTGCCGTCGATCCGTTTCGCAAGATGTGCCTGATGCAAGGGCTCGATGAGATTGGGCTGACGCTGGCCGAGAATGCCAGAATTGCGGACTATGAGGCGCAGCAACTGATGGCGCACCCATGGCTGATACCGAGCGGAATTTAGGGAGAGAGACCATGCGCGCACTTTTGTCGACTGCTACCGGCGGGCCCGAAACACTGACCATCGGAGAGTTGCCCGTGCCTGCAGCCGATGCCGGCAGTGTGGTGATCGATATCCATGCCTGCGCAATCAATTTTCCCGATACGCTGATCATCGAGGACCGGTATCAATTCAAGCCGGAGCGCCCATTTGCGCCGGGCGGCGAAGTGGGGGGCGTCGTTTCTGCCGTCGGTGAGGGCGTGTCCCATCTGAAGGTGGGCGACCGGGTAATTGCTGGTTGTGGCAATGGCGGGCTGGCTGAGCAGGTCGCGGTGCGGGCTTCCAATGCGTATGTTCTGCCCGACAATCATGGTTTTGCCGAAGGCTCAGCCTTGCTGATGACCTATGGCACATCGATCCACGCCCTTGTCGATCGCGGCCGATTGAAGGCCGGCGAAACCCTGCTCGTGCTCGGCGCGGCCGGTGGAGTCGGACTCGCAGCGATCGAGATCGGCAAGGCAATGGGCGCGCGGGTTATCGGCGCGGTATCGAGCGAGGAAAAGGCGGCTCTGGCCGAGGCGGCGGGAGCCGACGAATGCATCGTCTATTCGCACGCCCCGTTCGACAAGGATCAATCAAAAGCGATGGCCGCTGCGTTCAAGGCTGCGGTTGGCCCCAATGGCGCAGATGTAATTTATGACGCGGTTGGCGGCGATTATGCCGAACCGGCACTGCGGTCGATCGCTTGGGAAGGGCGTTATCTGGTCGTCGGCTTCCCCGCCGGTATTCCGCGTCTGCCGCTCAACCTGACGCTGCTCAAGAGCTGCGATGTCTGCGGCGTGTTCTGGGGGGCGTTCACGGTGCGAGAGCCAGAGAAGAACCGCGCGCATATCGCCCAGCTGTTCGCCTGGTGGGACGAGGGCAAGATTGCGCCACGCGTCACCGCAACCTACCCGCTGGAGCGCGGCGGAGAAGCGATCGCCGCGCTTGGCAGTCGCAAGGCAGCGGGCAAGCTGGTGGTGACCGTGCGGTGAAGCAGTTCTCGCCATCGTCGCAAAGATGGCGAGGATCGGCTCAAAAACCGTGCCAGGCGACCACCTCAGAGATGTCCGCGCGGTCTACGGTGAAGCGGTTGACCGGCGCCGCTTCGTCTCGCCAGCCGATCGCCAGTCCTGAATAGAGTATCTGTTCGTCATCAAGACCGAGACAATCCCGCACCGTCTTGCCATAAACAGACCAGGCTTCCTGTGGGCAGCTGTCGAGACCGGCTTCGCGCAACAGCAGCATGACGGATTGCAGCCAGATACCCATGTCGGCCCATTGCGGCGGGCCCATGAAGCGGGGGCAGTGGACGAACAGCATCACCGGAGCGCCGAAACCTTGAAAGTTAGCGCGCATTGCTGCTGCGCGCGCATCGCGATCCTGCCGCTCGATACCCATCGCCGCATACATGGCGTGCGCGACGCCATGCCGGCGCTTCATCCACGGGTCAGGCAACGCATCGGGATAGATGACGTAATCGGGCTGCATGCCCATCAATCCCATCGCCTGCCGTTCCGCCACCGCAGCGATCAACGCCGTCAGGGCATCACCTGTCACCACACTGACCATCCACGGCTGGACATTGCCGCCCGATGGGGCGCGTTGAGATTTTTGCATGATGGTTCTGAGCAGCATTGGGTCGACCGGCCGGTCGGCAAAAGCGCGAACCGACCGCCGGGTCGCCATCGCATCACTGACAGTCATCGACGGTGCGTCATTCATGACGGGGCCTCATATTTATTGGCGCGACGTTTTCCGAACAGCAAGTCGCGTTCCATCGCAGATTTGAGCTGACGATAATAAGCGGTCAGGAACACACGATCATCTTCGCGAATTTCCCGGCCGATCTTGGCACGGATGGTATCGGCGACGGTTATCAGCAGACGGACATCGCCTTCACGCAATACGCGTTCGAGTTCCTGCAGTTCATAAACACCATAAACTGAAAGGTCGTCGGCGCTGAATTGTGGCGCGCCAGGCTGGTCGGCAGCAGCAGCACCAAGGTCTGCGGACATCCTGCCACGTCGGGCGACGACCACCCATGTTCCGCCGATCAGATCGCCCAGCCGCATCCGGTCCCGATTGAACAATAGAAAAAAACTCATGCCCAAAGTCCACATGAGCCCTGCGATGGCCATCGCAGTGTCGACCATCCCCTCGCCTGCACCTCCAGCAAGAAACGCGAACGGCAGGAACATCTCCACCTCGCGGACCAGATTGCGCGCGACGACCGACGATACCGTCAAACGGCCACCGTCGCGCGCAACCACGCGGATACCCGTAATGCGCTTGCCCGGCGTGGCGGCGCGCGGCCCCAGTTCAAAGCCGATAAACCAGAAATTCCTCAGCAGAAAAAAACCGAGCAGCCAGACGATGACGGCGCTGTCGCCGCCAGCCACGCTCGACAGTCCGAAATATATCAGAAAGCTGGCACCCGCCAAGATCAGCAGCATCAGCGTCAGATCGATCAGCAAAGCTCCAAAACGCAGCCCCGCGCTGGCAATCTCTAGCGTCAGGTCAATCCCTTCGGGTGTCACGAAACTGCGTGTTTTCAATTTACGCGCTGCCATCATCCGGGCTGCTCCGCTGGCGGACGATGAGGGTGGCGGCAAAGGCAAGGTTGCAGCGGTCACGGCACGCGCGTCGCGCTACCGGGGCGTGGCAGATAGAAATAGGCTAGCCAGAAGGACAGCATCGCCGCGCCGACGCCGAAGCGCAAAGGCGTGGATTGAATAAGTTGTCGTCCGAACCCTTCGAGCGCACCCGCGATCAACAGCATGACGATGACGCCGAGCATCGCCGCACCACTCGCCTTGCCCGCCTCCGATGCAGCGATCAGTCTGTTGCGGGGACCGGGAAAGGCAAAGCCCGTACCGATCTTGAGACCAGCCGCGCCAGCAAGGATGATGGCGTAAAGTTCAGTCGTGCCATGGATAGACAACCAGGCCAGAAAATCGATCCCCAGCCCTGCATCCCAAAACACCGATATCATTGGTCCGACCGTGATCCCCTGATAGAATATCAGCAGCATCGTCGGCAGGCCGAAGGCAAATCCCAGTGCATAGGCAGAGATCGCCACTTGGCTGTTGTGGGTGAATAACATGGTCGCAAAAATATGAAGGCCGCCTTCCTTTGGCACCCCATAGATTGTCTCACGCAGCGTCGCGACGCTGGCGCCAGGCTCGCGACCCTGCGCCGTCCCCTCCCCCACTAAAGCCGCAAACCAGCTAGGGTCGTTCGCTGTCAGCGACCAGGACACGGCGATGCCGAGGAACAGTAGCGCCGCGATCACCAGCGATTCGCGCCACAGACCGCGCACCGCGTCGGGCCAGCCAGACCGGAAAAATTCGTTCAGTCGCTGACCCCGCGATTCGCGCACGCCATAAAGCAGAAAATATCCCCGCATCGACAAAGCTTCGAGATAGGCGACAAGCGCTGCATCGAGACTGGTCGCGCGGGCGATCGAAAGCGACGACAAGGTGGCCCGGTAATAGCGCGGCAGCGTCACCAGATCCTCATCAGACAGCCGCGACAGCGAACCACCCTCCAACCGGCCGATCAGCGCTTCGAACGCCTGCCAGTCCGCTTCACGCTCACGCCGAAATGCGGCGGTCGAATAAGCTATTTTCGGGGCCGCTCCCATCAGATCATCCCCTGTCGTTTGACCCGGACATAGGTGGCGAGAAGCCCTGCTGCCATTCCTTCGGGCGGAGTTTCGACAACCAGAGCCCCCATCCGCCGCAGCCGGGTCAGAACCACTCGGCGATCACGCAGCAATTCTGCGGCGATCGTTGCGCCGGTCATATCCTGGGCAGTTTCAGGCAGTCGCGCAGCCAGCGTTTCAAGCTCGCTGTCAGCCATGACGACGAAGACCAGCAAATGCCTTGTCACCAGCCGTTCAGCGGCGCAGATCATCAGTTCGGCGCTGATCGCGTCGGCAAATTCGGTGAAGACAACGATCATCGCCCGGCGTTTCAGCGATGCGCCGATGCTCGCTAGACCGAGCGTATAATTGCTCTCCTCCGCTGCATAATCGATGTCGGTCGCGGCACGGCGCAACGCCGCAAAATCGGCGAGCCGGATATATTCGCGCGTCGATATGCGTGGTCGCGCGGCAAAGCTCGACAGACTGACCCGATCTTCGAGGCGGAGCGCGACATAGCCAAGAGTCAGCGCCGCAGACACCGCCCTATCGAGCCGCGATTCCGCCTGACCTTCGGCGGTGACAACCGGGTCGGACATCATCCGTCCTGCATCGATGGCCAGCACGATACGATTGTCCCGTTCTGTCTCAAACTGTTTGGCCAGCAGATCGGTATGCCGCGCCGATTGTTTCCAGTCGATAGCCCGCCGGTCGAGGCCCGGCATGAAGCGTACCAGTGATTCAAATTCGCTGCCTTCGCCGAGTCGAGCGTTCAGGCGCTGACCGATCTGCGCATCGCGTGCGAAGAGTTTTGCTCCTTCCTCTCGCACTGCCCGGATCGAGGGGACCACCGCAATATCGCGGTCGATGGCAATCCTGCGCTGCTTTCGGGCAAAGCCAATCGGCCCAGTCCAGCCGATCCATGCCGCCGCTGCACGCGCTACGCCCCGGCGCCGTGCCGCCACCGGAATTCTCGCTGCCGCATCATCACCATCGGCGATCAAAGGCGCGTCGATGCGGCCGAGCGCGGCGAGACGGCCATCGACATCGAGAGCGACCCGTGCTGCCCGGGGAATACCGCTGCCTCCGGTGGCAACGCGCACGCCAATGTCGAACGGATCACCGACACCGACCGCCGCTGGCACCGAAAAAGCGAGCCGTGCCTGGCCGACCCGCGCACCAAGCATCGCATCGAAAACCACCATCGCAATGCCAAGCGCCACCCATGCCGGTGCGGCCACCCAAAGGTCCGGGCGGAACAGTCCGAGCAGTAGTGCGAACGGGGCACCGATGGCGATGAATGCAATGGCCCTGCCCGTCGGTGCGATCATGGGTAGAAGCTCCCCCCTGCCAGGGATCGGGAGAAGTGCGTTACCGCGATCATCGCGGCGCTTCTACAGATGCGATGAGTTCCGCGACGATCGCATCGACCTGACGTCCGTCGATCTCGGCCGATGGCGACAATAGCAAGCGATGGCGCAGGAGATCGGCGGCGAGGGCCTGGACATCGTCCGGCACGACATAATCGCGACCCTGCAATGCCGCTGTGGCCGCTGCAGCGCGCGCCAGCAGCGCGGCTGCGCGTGGACTCGCCCCACTAGCCAGATCTGGCGATTCGCGGGTCGCGCGCACCAGCGCCACAACATAGGCGACGATTTCGGGCGCTACGGTCACCGACGCTACTGTCGCAATGGCCGCCGCCAGACGCGCACTATCTGTCACCGGCGCGACCCCCATGCGTTCGGCGTCGATCCGCTCGAACAGGCTGCCGTGGCTGGCCACGATGCGCTGTTCTTCCTCGACCGAGGGATAAGGGACGGCAAGCTTGAACAGGAAACGGTCGAGCTGTGCTTCGGGCAGCGGATAGACGCCCTGGCTTTCGATCGGGTTCTGCGTCGCTATCACAGTGAAGCGCTGTGACAGCGTATGCGTTTCGCCATCAAGCGTGACCCGGCGTTCCTGCATTGCCTGAAGCAGCGCTGCCTGCGTCTTTGGCGGAGTGCGGTTGATTTCGTCGGCAAGCAGCACTTCTGTGAAAATCGGCCCACGCGTCAGCGTGAACGCCGAGGTCTGGAAATTGAACAGGTTGGAGCCCAGAATATCGCCAGGCATCAGATCCGGCGTGAACTGAATACGCCCGAATTCCAGCCCGGTTGCACGCGCAAAACTCTGCGCCAGAAGCGTCTTTGCCGTGCCCGGCGGCCCTTCGAGCAAGACATGTCCGCCCGCCATCAGCGCGACCAGCAGCCGTTCGACGACACGGTCTTGCCCGACCACCGCCTTTGCCACTTCGCCAGCGATGCTGGCTCCTAGCGCCTGAACCTCAGTCACTGTCACGCACGATATCCTTTCGCCATTGGCCGAGTGCGGCAGCACCCCTCACACAGTCTTCCGGGTTGCGCGAAGTTTCGAGCGCGCGCGCCAGGGTC
>JANNMK010000197.1:0-5311 GCA_031397785.1 Sphingomonas sp.
CGAGCACGAAAGAACAGCCGTCGAAGACCAGCTCGTCCTGTCCGCCAACCCGGTTGAGGAAAATCAGCGGCAGCCCGGTTTCAGCGACCCGTCCGCCCGCAACCTGCATCACCCGCCGATCATCCTTGTCGATCTCATAAGGGCTGCCGTGCGGTGCGATCAGTATTTCGGCACCCCGGGCCGCCAGATGCCCGCATACCGTGGGGAACCAGATATCCTCGCAAATCGGCAGGCCCAGCCGGACCCCGCGAAACTCGATCACGTCGGGCAACGGTCCCGACGCGAACAGCCGTTTCTCGTCAAATGTACCGTAATTCGGCAGTTCATGCTTGCGAGTGATCGCCGTAACCCGCCCGCTGTCGAGCAGCGCCAGCGCATTATAAAGCAGGCCCTCCTCGGCATGAACGGTGCCGACAAGCATCGCCGCCCCCCCGTCCGCCGTCGCCGCCGCCAGCCGCGCCAGCTCGCTCTTCGCTCGCGCAATCAGCGCCGGTTTCAACACCAGATCCTCGGGCGGATAGCCGATCAGTTGCAGCTCGGGATAGCAGATCAGGTCGACATCCGGATGGCGCGCCCTTACGCTCAGCATCGCATCGGCATTGCCGACAAGGTCGCCGACGCTCTGGGTCAGCTGGGCGAGGACGATGGAGAGGGTTTCGGCCATGCCCCGGCCATATGGCGCGCCGCGCCCCGGCGCAATCATCCGTTGGCAGCCACGCGCCTCGTCGCCATAATGTTGCCATGCCTGCCGTGCCCCTCATCCCGACGCTGCTCATCGCGCTCTTCGGCTTGCTGGCGCTCACCGAAGTCTGGCGACCGGTGCGCACGGCCCGGCGAGGCCGCTGGCTTGTCAACATCGCACTCGGCCTCGGCAATGTCGTGCTGGTCAGGCTGGTTGCGGTGGCCGCTCCGGCGGCGGCGGCGTTCTGGGCCGAGGCGCAGGGCATTGGGCTGTTCAATGCGCTCCCCTCCCTGCTCGGACGGGACCTCCCGCTCTGGCTTGAAATGATCCTCGCGGTCGTCGCGCTCGATTTCGCCATCTATTGGCAGCATCGGGCCTTCCACGCGCTGCCTTGGGGCTGGGCGCTGCACCGGCTGCATCATGCCGACCATGATTTCGACGTCACCACCGGCATCCGCTTCCACCCCGGTGAGGCGCTGGTGTCGATGCTCTACAAGGGCGCGCTGGTGCTCGCTCTCGGCATCAGCCTCCCCGCCGTCCTGCTGTTCGAGGGGTGGCTGGCTGCGGGCAGTCTCATCGAACATAGCAACATCCGCCTCCCCGCCCGCCTCGACGCCGCGCTCCGCCGCATCTGGGTCACACCATCGCTGCACGCCATCCACCACAGCGCGCATGGCGACGACCATGATCACAATTTCGGATTCGCCATCGGTCTGTGGGACCGCTGGTTCGGCACGTGGCAGGACAGGGCTAGCGGGCCCAAGATTGGCCTTCCCCAAAGGGAGGGGGGTGACTAAAGGGCGCTCACGTCACGAAAGCCCAACGGGAGCAGGCCGCGTCATGAAGATCATTTCCGGCAACTCGAACCTGCCGCTGGCCGCAGCCGTCGCCGACTATCTCGATCTGCCGCTCACGGACACCAGCGTGCGCCGTTTTGCTGACGAGGAAATCTTCGTCGAAATCCATGAAAATGTCCGCGGCCAGGACGTGTTCGTCATTCAGCCGACTAGCTACCCGGCTAACGACAATCTGATGGAATTGCTGATCATCATGGACGCATTGCGCCGCGCATCCGCCAAGCGCATCACCGCCGTCGTCCCCTATTTCGGCTATGCAAGGCAGGACCGCAAACCCGGCCCGCGCACGCCGATTTCGGCAAAGCTCGTCGCCAATCTCGTTACCACCGCCGGGGCTGACCGGGTACTTGCGGTCGACCTCCACGCCGGACAGATTCAGGGGTTCTTCGATATCCCGACCGACAATCTCTACGGTGCGCCGGTGATGAGCGCCGATATCCAGGCGCGGTTCGGCGGTCGCAATCTGATGGTCGTCTCCCCCGATGTCGGCGGCGTAGTGCGCGCCCGCGCGCTCGCCAAACGGCTTGACAATGCGCCGCTCGCCATCGTCGACAAACGGCGGGAAAAGGCGGGAGAGAGCGAAGTGATGAACATCATCGGCGACGTGCAGGGCCGCTTCTGCATCCTCATCGACGACATCGTCGATTCGGCTGGCACCCTGTGCAATGCCGCCGGCGCGCTCAAGGCCGCTGGCGCCGAAGAAGTCGTCGCCTATTGCACCCACGGCGTGCTGTCGGGCGGCGCCGTCGCCCGCGTCGATGGCTCGCAATTGCTCGAACTGGTCATAACCGACTCGATTCAGCCCACCCCCGAAGTCAGCGGCTCCGACCGCATCCGCACCCTGACCATCGCGCCTTTGCTGGGGGAAGCGATCAAGCGTATCGCGGATGAAACCAGCGTGTCATCGCTGTTCGACTGATGGCCCTCGCTGACGACATCTCCCTCGCCCACCGCCTCGCCGAAGCGGCGGGCGCAGCGATCCGCCCTTACTGGCGCAGCGAATTCCATCTCGAGGACAAGGCGGACAGCTCCCCCGTTACCGCCGCCGACCGCGCGGCAGAAGCGGCAATGCGCGCCATCCTCTCCGCCGAGCGCCCCGCCGACGGCATCATCGGCGAGGAATATGGCAATGAACGCCCCGCCGCCGCGCGCCAATGGGTGCTCGATCCGATCGACGGCACCACCAGCTTCGTCGCGGGTCGCCCGATTTTCGGCACGCTGATCGCGCTGATGCAGGATGGCTGGCCCTTGATCGGCGTCATCGATCAGCCCATCGCCCGCGAACGCTGGGTCGGCGCGACCGGTCAGCCGACGACCTTCAACGGCGCCCCTGCGCGCGCCCGCCTCTGCCCCGCGCTTGACCAGGCGGTGCTCGGCACCACCAGCCCCCACGCCTTCGACGCGCATCAGGGCGAACATTTCCTCAACCTCGCCGCCAAAGTCGCGCCGCGCCGCATCGTCTATGGCGGTGATTGCTACAGCTACGGCCTCGTCGCCTCGGGCCATATCGACATCGTCTGCGAAGCGGGCCTGATGCTCCATGACTTCGCTGCGCTGGTCCCGGTGGTCGAGGGCGCGGGCGGCATGATGTGCGACTGGAACGGCGATCCGCTCAACGCCGACAGTGACGGCCATGCGATAGCACTGGGCGATCCGGCGCGGCTCGAGGATGTGCTGGAGGCGCTGGCGTGCGGGCATTGATTGCCGCACCCCCCGAATCGCTTGCCTTTTCCGCCTTCACCCGCTAACCGCCCCGCTTCCGAAGCGCAGGCTGGCTGAAATGGGCTGCCATGATTTGCGCGTAACGGACCCCTGAAGTGCAATCGCGCAAGCGCGACGCACACCTAATAGGAGACCAAAATGCCCAAGCTCAAGACTAAGAGCGGTGTGAAGAAGCGCTTCAAATTCACCGCCAGCGGCCTCGTCAAACATGGCGTGGTTGGCAAGCGTCATCGGCTTTCGAGCCACAATGCCAAATATATCCGCACCAACCGTGGCACCAGCGTGCTCAGCGATTCGGATGTGGCCCATGTGCGCCTCTGGGCGCCCTACGGCCTGAAGTAAGGAGCGCTAGACCATGGCACGCGTCAAACGGGGTGTAACCACCCGCGCCAAGCACAAGAATATTCTTGAACAGGCAAAGGGCTATTATGGCCGCCGCAAGAATACCATCCGCATCGCGCGGCAGGCGGTCGAAAAGGCCGGCCAATATGCCTATCGCGACCGCAAGGTAAACAAGCGCAATTTCCGCGCCTTGTGGATCCAGCGGATCAACGCCGCGGTGCGCAGCGAAGGCCTCACCTATTCGCAGTTCATGCACGGCGTGAAACTCGCCGGGATCGAGCTCGACCGCAAGGTGATGGCCGATCTTGCAATGAACGAAGGCCCGATGTTCAGCACCATCATCGCGCAAGCCAAGGCAGCCTTGCCCGCAACCGCTGCGGCGTAACGCTTCCCTTCCGGCAGGAATGCGCAAAAGGGCGTGGGCGGCAGTTGCCGTTCGCGCCCTTTTGCTTATCAGGCGCACATCATGACCGACATCACCGCTCTCCAGACCGAAATCCTCGCTGCCATCGCCGCGGCGGATACGCCCGATGCGCTCGAAACGGTGCGGGTCGCGGCGCTTGGCAAACAGGGCAGTGTATCCGCACTGTTGAAATCGCTCGGCGGGATGACGGCGGAGCAGCGGCAGGCCGAAGGGCCGCGCATCAACGGCGCACGCGAAGCAGTCGCCGCCGCGCTTATCGCCCGCAAATCCGCGCTAGACACCGCCGCGCTCGACGCCCGCCTTGCCACCGAGCGGCTCGACATGACCCTGCCAGTCGATACTGCCCCGCAAGGCAGCGTCCACCCTGTCAGCCAGGTGATGGACGAACTAGCGGAAATCTTCGCCGACATGGGCTTTGCGGTCGCTACCGGTCCGGAGATCGAGAGCGAATGGTATAATTTCGACGCACTCAACATCCCGCCCACGCATCCGGCGCGCGCCATGCACGACACATTCTATATGGGCGACAATCATCGCGCCCCCGATGGTGGCCGCATGCTGCTGCGCACCCACACCTCCCCCGTGCAAGTCCGCACAATGATGCAAGGACAGGCCCCCATTCGCATCATCGCGCCGGGCCGCGTCTATCGCAGCGACAGCGACGCCACCCACACGCCGATGTTCCATCAGGTCGAAGGGCTGGTGATCGACCGCGCGATCCATATGGGCCATCTCAAATGGACGCTCGAAACCTTCCTCAAGGCGTTTTTCGAGCGGGACGATATCGTCCTTCGCCTGCGCCCCAGCTATTTTCCCTTCACTGAGCCGTCCGCAGAAGTCGATGTTGGCTACGCCCAGGAAAAGGGCCGCCGCATCGTCGGTGGGTCGGGAGATGCGCCAGGTCATGCATGGATGGAATTGCTCGGCAGCGGCATGGTCCACCGCAAGGTCATCGCCAATTGCGGGCTCGACCCCGACGAATGGCAGGGCTTTGCCTTTGGCGTCGGTGTTGATCGGCTGGCCATGCTCAAATATGGCATGGACGATCTGCGCGCCTTTTTCGACGGCGACCTGCGCTGGCTGGCGCATTACGGGTTCGGCGCGCTGTCGGTGCCGACGCTGAGCGGGGGGATTTCGGCATGAAGATCACCCTCGACTGGCTCCGCGAGCATCTCGATGGCGCCTTCGATGTCGCCGATGTTGTCGCGGCGCTCAACCGCATCGGCCACGTGGTCGAAGGCGTCGAAAATCCCGCCGAGAAGCTCGCAGGTTTCCGCGTCGCGC
>JANNMK010000211.1:0-8379 GCA_031397785.1 Sphingomonas sp.
GGCCATGACATTAGTGCTGCACCAGTCGCACCCACCGGTCAACGATGATCGGGTCGGGCGAGGCGAACTTCTGGCGCCATCGGTGCGATCAGGGCGAGTTGCTGGCGGCTCGCCCTGCTGGTTCATATGTGCAAGGATGAATGGTGTTCGGCCTTTGAGGAAACTTCCATGATCACCAGATTGCGCGTCAGGCAAAAGGCATTCGAGACGGCGGAAATCGTAACTGCGCCTCAGCCTGAGCTGAAAGACGGACAAGTGCTGGCAACGGTCGAACGGTTTGCGCTGACTGCGAACAACATCACCTATGCAGTCGCCGGCGATATGATCGGTTACTGGAAATTCTTTCCTGAAACCGACGCTGACTGGGGTGTGATTCCAGTATGGGGCTTTGCCGAAGTGATCGAGAGCCGTCATGGCGATGTGCCGGTTGGCACGCGCGTCTATGGCTATCTGCCCATGGCATCGCATGTCGTGCTGACCCCGACGCGCGTCAGCTTGCGCGGCTTTGCCGAGGGGTCCACGCAGTGCGCCGAACTACCGGCGGTGTATAACCAGTATCAGCGCACCAATGACGATCCAGCCGAATTGGCGGCGCTTTCCGACTTGCGATGCCTGCTGTTTCCTCTGCTGTTCACCGGCTATGTGATTGGCGATATGCTCGCCGACAATGATGGATATGGGGCCAAGCAGGTGCTGGTCGGCAGTGCATCGTCAAAGACCGGTATCGGCACGGCGCATCATGTCAAAACGTTGAGCAAAGGCCCGGTTGAGCTGATCGGGCTGACCAGCCCTGGCAATATCGCCTTCGCCGCAGGGCTGGGCGTGTATGACCGGGTGATCGCTTATGGCGATGTCGCACAGCTCGATCCTGCCGTGCGAAGCGTGTTCATAGACATGTCGGGTGATGGCGCTCTGATCGAAATGTTGCATCGTCATTTTGGCGAAAATATCGTGGCGAACATCGGCGTCGGGCTGACCCACTGGCAGGCCAAGCGGGCGGGAAACGACCTGCCAGGTGCAAAGCCCGAATTCTTTTTTGCGCCTGCCCAGATGGCCAAACGCCAAGCGGAATGGGGGCCGGGGGTGCTCGATAAAAAGATGCTCGCGGCAAATCTGGCGTTCTTGCCGGTGATGGCGGCGCACCTCAGGATCGAACGAGGTGAGGGCAAAGTGGCGGTGGCGGCAGCCTATGACGCAATGGTGCATGGGCGGACAGCGCCCGATGTCGGGGTGATTCTGTCGCTTTGACGGGATGACGCAGGGCGCATGGTTTGACGAAGACAGACGGCCGGCTGGCCCGATCTTGGGAGTTGGCACCAATCGCAACGTTGACGACATCAGCTCCTATAGGAGGGGTGGTAGGCGGATTGGTTCCGGCGCCCGGCATTGGCGCAACCGCGTATCGATGCCCAGGCGCAGGAAATACTGATGCATTTTTGAACCTGTTGTGGCGAGACGGGCCGGATCATGCTTACTGATCCTACGGTGCACCCACTGCCGGGCGAATGGAGCGGCCATGAAAACCAAACTCGGCCACATCAAGGTTATTGACCTGACTCAATTCCTGCCGGGGCCGATGATGACGCAAATGATGGCTGATCAAGGGGCGGCGGTCATCAAGATCGAGCCACCCGGCGGCGATCCTGCGCGAACACAAGGTCCATTTGAAGCGGGCCAATCCGTGTGGTTCCGCCAGCTCAATCGAGGCAAAACCTGTCTCGAACTGGATTTGAAGGATGATGGCGACCGCGCCCGGTTGCGCGAATTGGTGCGCGATGCCGATGTGTTCGTTGAAGGTTTCAGGCCCGGCGCGATGGCGAGGCTTGGCTTTGATTACGCCGCGGTTCGGGCGATCAATCCGGCAATTATCTACTGCTCGATTTCCGCATTCGGACAGGCAGGGGCGATGGCGCACCATCCGGCCCACGATCTTGCCGTTCAGGCGATGAGCGGATTTCTGGCGGTCAATGACGGCATGGACGGCGTGCCGGTGGTTCCGGGTGTGGCGGCATCCGACATGGCGGCAGGGCTGACGGCGTTATCGGCTGTATTGATGGCGCTGATCGGACGCGAACGCACCGGCGACGGTGACTATATCGACATGGCGATGTTCGATGCGCTGCTGCCATGGTGTACTCATACCGCAGGTAGCGCGATTGCCGGGGGACCGGCTCCATTGTCGTGCGAGCAACGTTCTTTGGGCGGCGCTGCATTTTACCGGGTTTATACGACTGCCGATGGGCAGCACATCGTGCTGGGCGGGCGAGAGCTTAAATTTGCACGCACTTTGCTGACATTATTGGGTCGGCTCGATCTTCTGCCCCTCGCCGAGGCTGAGGCAGGAGCTGCACAACGGCCGTTGGTGGATTTTCTCTGCCAGACATTCGCTGAGCGCACGCGCGATCAATGGACTATCTGGTTCGAGGACAAGGACATCGCCTTTGCCCCGGTACTCGATTTCAGCGAGGCGCTGCGTCACGCCCATACCACTCAGCGCCGCCTCTGGATCGAAGCAGACGGTGCACATCATATCGCGTCCCCGATCCGCTTCGCATCGCAATTGCCGCTGGAATAGCCTGGATCGGGGGGGGGGGGAAGTGTGGTGGACGCACTAGGGCTCGAACCTAGGACCCGCTGATTAAGAGTCAGCTGCTCTACCAACTGAGCTATGCGTCCCCGTGACCGTCACTGGTGCGGGCTTTGGTTGCCCGGGCCGTTGGGAAAGCGCGCCGCTACCATGGAGCGATGCGCGATGCAACGATGGGCGAGCGTTTTTTCTGCGGTGTCAGCGCAAACCGGTGATCTGGTGTTTCGACTGCCGATCAATGCCCATGATGATTCCGATGCACAACATCACCGTCAGCATCGACGATCCACCGTGCGACATGAAGGGGAGCGGAATGCCCACAACCGGCGCGAGCCCCATAACCATCATCAGGTTGATCGCGACATAGAAAAAGATCGTCATGGTGAGGCCGCCAGCCGCAAGCCGCCCAAAGCGGCTGTCGGAGCCCTGCCCGACACGCCAGCCCCAGCGCATCAGCAGGACAAATCCGGTTATCAGCAGCAGTCCGCCGAGCAGACCCCATTCTTCGGCCATCGTCGCGAAGACGAAATCGGTATGTCCTTCGGGGAGGTAGTCGAGGTGACTCTGGGTTCCGTTCAGGAACCCCTTGCCGAACATCCCGCCCGAACCGATCGCGATTTTCGACTGGGTGATGTGATAGCCGGTACCGAGCGGATCAGCCTCCGGATTGAGGAAAATAAGGATACGATTGCGCTGATATTCGCGCAGCATGCTGAACACTACGGGCAAGGCCGCAAGCCCGGTAAGCCCCGCTCCGACGAAATAGCGCATTGGCAAACCAGCAAGAAACGCGACGGTCACACCACCGACCGCAACCGCGATCGCGGTGCCGAGATCAGGCTGAAGCATCACCAGGACGAATGGCGCGCCAATCACGACCAATGCCGGCCACAGCGCCTGCCACGTCTTGAGGTGCCCAGGCGGCAGCATCGCGTAAAAATGTGCGAGCGCGAGGACAACGGCGGGCTTCATGAACTCGGACGGCTGCAATCGCATGAAGCCGAGATCGAGCCAGCGCTGGCTGCCCCCGCCGACCGCGCCGAGCAGTTCGACCCCGATGAGCGCAAGCAGAACGGCTGCATAGCCGGGAAGGATCAGCACGCGCCACCATTGTTCAGGGACGAACGACAATATGAAGGCCATGACGAGGAATATGCCAAAACGCATCCCGTGGGTGGCGGCCCATGGCGAGAAACTCCCTCCCGCTGCGGAATAGAGGACCAGAACGCCGAAGCCGACGAGGGCGAGCAGCAGCGCCACCAGTTTCCAGGGAAACGCATCGGCAATCAGTGTCGGGACGAACGGCCGGCTCACAGACCGGCAGCCTGCGCCAACGGGTCGGTCGGGGGGGTGGGGATGCCGCCGATACCCGATGCAGCGGCCTGAATGGTGGCGTAGCGCCGGGCGAGCCGATCACCGGGTGTGCCACCCCAGCCGGTTTCCAGGGTGGCGAGCGATGCAAGTGCCTGTTCGCGGTCATACAGGAAAGTGAACACATCCTTGGCAACCGGTGCCGCCGCCCTTGCGCCGCCCATGCCATGTTCGATGACCACCGAAGCCGCGTAGCGCGGATTTTCGACCGGCGCAAAGCAGACGAAAAGGCCGTGGTCCCGTGAGCGCCAGGCGCCGCTCTTGCCATTGCCAGCGTTGAGACCGCGCACCTGTGCGGTACCGGTTTTCCCGGCGAGCAACACGTTTTCGATGTCAAGGCGACTGCGTGCGCCTGTTCCAGCGCCATTGACCACCATATTCATGCCCATGCGCGCCACGTCGAGATGCTCGACCGGGAAGGGCAGGGCAGGCGCCGTGCGACTGCCGGCATCGCCGAGCAGCAATTTGGGTTGGAGCGCGCGTCCACTGGCGAGGCGAGCGGCCATTACCGCCAGTTGCAACGGACTGACCGAGACATAGCCTTGCCCGATGGTTGCATTGAGTGTGTCCGATTGCGACCAGTCCTGACCGTAACGGCGCTGTTTCCATCCACTGTCGGGTATCGTGCCATAGCGCTGGCTAGTGCCTGGCAGCTCGAATTCCTGACCCAGACCCATCGCTCTGGCGACCGGTGCAATCGCGTCGAAGCCGATACGACGGCCCATCGAATAAAAATAGGTATTGCAGCTCTTCTCCATCGCGTGGGTCATGTTCATCGTGCCATGACGCCCCAGACAGCGGAACAGACGATTGCCCAAACGATATCCGCCGGGACAAAAGACTGTTTCTTCCGGATCGACTCCATGCGCCTGCAGCGCCACGGCAACCATTGGCTTGAGTGTCGATCCCGGCGGATAAAGCCCACGCATTGCCTTGTTGAGCAACGGTATCCGCTCATCCTCGTTGAGCATTTTCCATTCGAGGCGACCAATGCCGTCAGTAAAGCTGTTCGGATCGAAGGCGGGCATCGAGACCATCGCCAGAATGCCGCCGGTAACACAGTCGATGACGACGGCTGCTCCGGATTCCAGCCCCAGCCGCCGCGCGGCAAAATCCTGCAAGTCGGCATCGATCGTCAGCTGCAATGTGTCCCCGGGGATATCGCCTTGTGAATCGAGTTCGCGCACCAGCTTGCCGCGTGCGGTCACCTCTGCGCGCCGGGCGCCTGGACGGCCGCGCAGTGTTTCCTGATAATCCTTCTCCAAACCGTCCTTGCCGACCTTGAAACCCGGCGTCAGCATCAGCGGATCACGCGCAACCTGATAGTCTTCCGCGCTGGCAGCCCCGACATAGCCGATCAGATGCGCGACCGATGGCCCGGCGGGGTAATTGCGGACAAAGCCCCGCGCCGGTGCGACACCGGGCAATTCCGGCAAATTGACCGACACCGCAGCAAATCTCGCTTCGTCCAGATCTGTTGCAACCTCCACCGGTGCCGCACCACCACCGGCATCGAGGTCGCGGCGAATACGATCGACCGCATCCTCGTCGAGCGACAGGATGTCGGTCAGTCGGGAAAGCACGGCGTCGCGGTTGCGCAGCCGGTCGGGGATGAGATCGACGCGCAAGGCCACCCGGTTGTCCGCCAATGCCTTGCCATATCGATCGACGATCCAGCCTCTGCGCGGCGGTATCAGGGTCAGGTTGACGCGGTTGCTTTCCGCAAGCAGCCGATAGCGATCATTGTCGACGATCGAGATATAGGCCATCCGGGTCGCCAGAAGCCCGGCAATGCCGACCTGTGCACCGCTGACGAACATCGCTCGACGCGAGAACATCATGCGCTGCGTGCCCTCTGTCATAAGCGGTTGCTGAATGGTCGGGCGTGACCTGCGCCAGGGCAATCTCATCGCGCCAGCCGCCAGCCATCGAGCCGCGCAACCAGCAGCATGACGAGCGGAAGAAGCAGCCAGGACCAGACAAGCTGCGGCGCGACGAGCAGCACGATGCTGCCCGATATCGCGCCACCGGCCAGCAGAGCCCCTCCGGACAGGACGAATGCCAATGCGACACCGCCGATCGCCCAGTCGATCTTGAAGTCGCGCCATATGACGCGGCGATCGAGTGCATCCATTGCCAGCATGACGATTGTCCACAAGGCAATCGCGCTGCCGACTGGCTGCCCGCTCAACAGATCGTCCCAGAGCCCGAGCGGCATGCCAATCCAGACCGGCCATAGATCGGACCGCATCAGCCGCCACGCCAGAAACAGCAGGAACCCGAAAGGCGGCAACACAGGGGCGTCTGCAACGAACGGCAACGCGGTTATCGCCGATGCTGCGATGACCGACAAAGTCGGCAACATGCCGATGCGAAGCGGCGTGCCGGGTTCGAAACCAATGTCGGGAAGCAGACCGCTCACGGTGCCTCGGCCCCATCGGCGGCAGGCAAGCCGCTCTCTTCGGGAGGAGGTGCGTCTGTGCCTGCATCGGCAGCGGGTTCGACAATGACTGCGACCGCTGCGCCCGGATCGGCGATTGCGCGCGCCAAGGCGCCATCGCGGGTCAGCCGGATAATGCGGGCAACGGGCGTGCGCGGCTGGTAGAGCCCGCCGCTGCCCGACGCGAGGAGGATGTCGCCAGCTTTCAACGTGATCGTCGCGCTGTTGAGCGTGCGAACTTCGAGCAGATCATCGCCGCGCCCGTTGACCAGCACTGCAAGACCGTCGCTCGCACGGCGGGCCGGGACAACGCTGCGGGCATCGGTGATCAACAAGAGGCGCGCGACGCTCGGTCCTACCTCCAGCGTGCGACCGATCAGCCCGTCGGCTGAGCGGACCGGCTGGCCAGGTCGCACGCCGTCGCCATATCCGGCATCGATCACGGCATAGCGGCGCGTGCTGCTTGCGCTGCTCGACAAGATCGCCGCAGTGGCGACCGGGCGAACGATGTCACGCGTCAGCGCCAGCAGCTCGCGCAATTGGCGGTTTTCCGCTTCCAGCCCACTCGCGTTGATAATTTGCCGGCGCGCAGCGAGCAGTTCGCGTTTCAGCCCGGCATTCTGGGATCCGGCGCGCCACCAGGCGGCTATCGTGTCGTCAACCCCGTGCACGACATCGTTGCCGCCATTGATGACGCGGCCGACCGGGGCCGTCGCTTCGCTGACAATCGTCCGAAGATTGGCAAATCCAACCGGATCGACCGCCCAGATCATTGCAGAAAGCAATCCGCCAACTACCCCGACGATGGCGATCACATAGGCAATGAAGGCGCCATAATGTGCGCGTCTCGCGTAGCTGTGGCGTCCGGTGGTCGGCGACGCCATGACCCGGCCCCTTTCTGCCTCAGACGGAAATCAGCACGCCACGATACACCGGATCTTCCATCGCGCGGCCGGTGCCGATTGCGACGCAGGTCAGTGGTGTATCGGCGATCGACACCGGCAAGCCGGTTTCATTGCGCAGCACGACATCGAGGTCCTGCACCAGGGCGCCGCCGCCGGTCAGCACTATCCCCTGATCGACGATGTCGGCAGCAAGTTCGGGCGGGATATTCTCCAGCACATTACGCACGCCAGCGACGATCTGGCTGATCGGCTCCGCGAGCGCGTCGGCAATCTGGCCCTGATGGATCTCGATCTCCTTGGGGACGCCATTGACGAGGTCGCGGCCCTTGATCGCAATGATTTGACCTTTGCCGTCTTCCGGACGCCGCGCGATGCCGAAATCCTTCTTGATCCGCTCTGCGGTCGATTCGCCGATCAAAAGATTGTGATGGCGACGGACGTAGGAGACAATGGCTTCGTCCATCTTGTCGCCGCCAACCCGGACCGAGCTGGTGTAGGCAAGTCCGCGCAGCGAAAGCACTGCAACTTCGGTGGTCCCGCCGCCGATATCGACAACCATCGACCCGACGGGTTCGGTCACCGGCATATTGGCGCCGATTGCGGCGGCCATCGGTTCCTCGATCAGGAATACCTGGCGCGCACCGGCGTTGAGTGCAGCATCACGGATCGCACGGCGTTCGACACTGGTCGATCCCGACGGGACGCAGATGACGATTTCGGGATAGCTCCAGGGGCGGGGGTTGCCGCCAGCGACCTTGCGAATGAAGTCCTTGATCATCTTTTCAGCGACATCGATGTCGGCAATCACGCCATCACGCAACGGGCGGATCGCCTCTATGTTGGCCGGGGTCTTGCCCATCATCATCTTGGCGTCGTTTCCGACAGCCTTGGTCGTTCTGATACCGTTTATCGTTTCGACAGCGACCACGGAAGGCTCGTCGAGCACGATACCTTTACCGCGAACATAAACCAACGTGTTGGCGGTGCCGAGATCGATCGCCATGTCCCGCGAGGTGAATTTGAACAGGCGGGTAAACATTTTGCGGGTCTTCCTGGCGCGCGCGTTGCAGTCGCCG
>JANNMK010000232.1:0-11825 GCA_031397785.1 Sphingomonas sp.
TTCGGTGCGCCGGGTATAGTCGCCAATCAGGCGGAAGCTGAGCGCGTCGCTGGGCTCGAACAGGATCTGGCCGCGCACAAAATAGCGGTCACGGTTGTTGACATCGACATTGTTGGTGGTGTCGCGATAGAAACCGTCGCGTTTGACATAAACGCCATCGAGCCGGGCGGCGATGGTTTCGGTCAGCGGGCCGGTGATGCCGCCCGACAGACGCATATAATCATAATTGCCATAGGTCGCTTCGATGTTCGCGCCGAAATCGAAATCGGGGCGCTTCGAAATGATGCTGATGATCCCGGCCGATGCGTTGCGTCCGCCCAGCGTGCCTTGCGGGCCGCGCAGCACTTCGACACGCTCGATCTCGCCCAGTTCGTTGAGGCCGATCCCGGAACGCGAACGATAGACGCCGTCGATGAACACGGCGACCGAGCTTTCAAGGCCGGGGTTGTCGCCGACGGTGCCGATACCGCGAATACGCGCCGAGCCATTGGCTTCGGAACCGGTCGACGAAACCAGCAGCGACGGCGCGACCTGGTTGAGCTGGCGAATATCGTTGGCGCCCGAATTGGCGAGCGTTTCGGCGGATACGGCCGACACCGCAACCGGCACATCCGACAACAGCTGGGCACGACCTTGGGCGACAACGACGATGTCGCCATTGTCCTCTTCGGTGGTCGCCTCATCCTGCGGGGCTGTGTCCTGCGCCATGGCCGGGGCCGAAAGGGCGGCGAAACTGGCAGTCAGCAGCAGTGCACCGGCAACGGCGCGCGAAGTGCGGTTACGCATCGAAACTCTCCCTCATCCTCAAAAGCCGGTTGGCGCGCTCTGTCAGGCGCGCCTTTGCCAGCAAACCGCTTTTATGAAAATTTCTTGCGGGATGACAATAATGAACCATCGCGGGCGCGCGCATTGGCGCTGGTGTGCGACTTCCATGTCACACTGTCATGCAACGCTGACCATTCGCCCCGCTGTTCGCCTTGCCGCGCCGCCTTGCCGCGCCCCATTGCCGCGCCCCATTGCCGCGTCAGATTGCGATAGCCGCCTTGGCGCGCCTGGCCGGGCGTCTCGCCGCCGGATCATGCAGCACGAACCGCAACAATCGGTCGCTGGTGGCGATCAGCGCCTCGCCCCCGGCCCCCATCAATTGCCGGATCGCCGGATCGGTAGCGTCCAGCCCACCGGTAAGCGCGCCAAACGCCGGCAGGATGATGCGCTGGCCATCGCATACGAAACAGGGCCGCGCGACCCCGCGGACCGCCGTTCGGACGCGCAATTTCGGATGGAAGTGGCCGGAAATTTCGGGGCGGGCCTCGCCGGGCAGTGCCTCGTGCCGCAATATTATGCCGTCAACCAGCGCCTCCTCGATCCGCTCACCCGGCAATCGCGCGGATACGTCGTGATTGCCGGCGATCCAGTGGATCGACCGTCCTGTGCCGATCCGTTCGATCAACGACAGCGACTGCGCATCGATCCGCTCGGGTCCGGCATTGTCGTGGAAATTATCACCCAGCGCCCAGATTTCCAGCGGATCGACGCGCTCGACCAGCTCCAGCAGCCTCTCGCACGTGGCGCGGCTGTCGAACGGCGGCAGCATCTGCCCCGACGCTGCATACCAGCTCGCTTTTTCGAAATGCAGGTCGGCAACCAGCAAGGCCCGGCGGTCCGGCCAGTAGAGCGCGCGGTCGGCCAGCGCGCAAAATGTCCGTCCGGCAAAGGTAAAGCGGTGCATCGCCGCGCATTAGAGCGTTAATGCGGTCGCCAGCAAGCACAAATACGGAACGGACAGGCGCAGACTCACCGTCCCGCCCCCGCCTCGCCTCGCCGTGCATAGCGGCTGGCCGGACGGTTGCTTGCTCCGTCGGGCAGGTCGAAGATCACCCGGCGGTTGGCGAAATCGATCGATACCCGGTCGAACAGGCGCAGCGCATCCATACCCAGCAGCAGCGCAGGCCGCCGGTCGAGCCCCAGCGCCGCAAAGGCAGGCGAATCGGCATAAGCGACCGGCAGATCGGTAAAATCCACGCCGCCGACCTTGAGCCGCTGGATCTGGCCGACCTGCACCGCCAGCGTGGCGCCGGTGACGCCGGTAATTTCACCGGTCCCGCCGGTCCCGCCGCGCATGCCCTCGCGGCGTACCAGCCGTTGCAGCGCCCGGTTGCCGATGCTCGATTGCGCCCCGGTGTCGACGATCACGTCGATCCGCCGCCCGTTGAGTTCCGCATTCGACAGGATCATCCGTCCCGCCAGTCGCCGCGCGACCACGACGATCGCGTCGCCATCGTCGATTTCCGGATCGCGCGCGGGCCGCCGGGCACGCGTCGACGCGCGGATATCCATCCGCCCGGCAACGAAATCGATCAGCAACCGGTGATTTTCCAGACTGTCGATGCCGATCAGTCCCGGCCCGCCGATGTTGGACTGCGAAAACGCCGGAACCACCAGATCGCCGAGCAGCACGTCGCGCAGCCGCAGGTTGCGCAGGTGGAACATGTTGGCGTTGACCGTTTCGGCAATGCCGACGACCCGCGCCCGCCCCGCCGTCACCAGCCGCAACCGCCCGGCAATCTCGTTCGATACCACGGTGCGCTCTGCGCCTGTATCGACCACGAACCCGAACGGACCCTGCCCGCCGATATGGATCGGCAACGTCATCCGGTCGGTGCGGTCGAGCAGGATCGGCTGGACAAAGAGCGGCTCGATGGTCTGCGCGGCCACCTCGACCGGCGAAGCGGGCAGGACCGGCACCGGTTCGGGGGTCTGGGCCAGCGCCAGACAGGGCAAGGCCATGCTCGCACCGATCAGCGCACCGAAACCCGCCCGAAATGTCATGGCCATCGCCGCTCTCCCTGCCGCCGCGCTGCTGCGGGTCGGCGGCGCGGATGCTACGCTGCGGCACCGGCTTAGTAAATGCGGCGGCTCACCGGCTCGCCGCATGCGCCTCGACCGCGCGCATCACCCGCAGGATGTTGCCGCTCCAGATTTTGGCGATGTCCCCTTCGCCATAGCCCGCGTCGATCAGCGCAGCGGTCACCCGCGGCAGCGCCGCCACATCCTCGAAATCACGCAAACCGCCGCCACCGTCCCAATCCGCGCCGATCCCGCAATGATCGACACCGACGATCTGCAGGCAATGGGTCAGCGCCCGCATGAACAGCGCAAAATCGCCTTCATTGACCCGTTCCGTCCGGTCGAGCGCCGCCCATTGCGCCGCCACGGCGCGTTGCTCCACTGGCGTCATGGCGTCCATCCGCTCCATCGCCGCCATCAGGGCATCGCGCGCAGGCGACGAATTATAGCGCGAAAGAAACACCGAATTGATGTGGATCACGCCACCCTGCGCCGCCACCTCGCGCGCCAGCGCATCGTCGATATTGCGGCGATGGTCGAATATCGCCTTGAAGCCGGAATGCGACAGGATCACCGGGGTTGCGGACAGGGCCATCATCTGGCGCAGCGTGTCGTCGGACGAATGGCTGCCATCGATGATCAGGCCCAGCCGGTTCATGGCGGCCACCCATTCGCGGCCCAGCGGCGACAGTCCGCCATGCCGCACCGGCCCGCCGGCACTGTCGGCCAGCCGGTTGCCGCCATTGTGCACCGGCCCCGCCATCCGCACCCCGCCTGCATAAAATTCGTCGAGCAGCGCCAGGTCGTCGCCCAGCGGCGCGCTGTTTTCCATCGCGATGAACGCCGCCCGTTTGCCGCTGCGCACCAACGCCTCGCCCCCGGCTGCGCTGCGCGCGATGCCGATTGCCGCCCCATGCGCGTCGACCACCCGGTGGATCGCCGCCAGCCGCCGTCTTGCATGGGCCAGCGCCGCTGCATCGCCTGCGCTGTCGATGCCGCCCTGCGCGGTGTAGACGACGAAAAATCCGCCATCCAGCCCGCCATCGGCCATCCGCGGCAGGTCGACGTGCGACAGGTCGCTTGCCCAGTCATGCCGCGCCGAAAAATCCCACCCCTGCCGCTCGAACAGCACCGGCGTATCGAGATGCGTATCGAGTGTAAGGATGCGTTCGTGGATCGCGGCAGGCGTGTCGGACGCGGGCGTAGCCCCGGGCGTCGATGCTGGCGCGCACCCGCCCAGCATCATGGCCGAAAGGGCGGCGGCTACAAAAAATCGAACAGCCATGATGTGCTCCCGTCAGCCCAGCGTCAGGCACAGCCTATCGCAATATGTCGCCACCGCCAGCCCCTCACCCCATCGCCGCCGTCACCAGCGCGGCTTCCGCCTCCGCCAGCAACGCATCGTCGGTCGCGGTCTGCGCCACGCTTTCGCGCCCGATCAGCATCAGCACCGGCACCGCCAGCGGGCTGATCCGCCCCAGCATCTTGTGCACCATCGTGCCCGCCGCGCGCTCGATCAGGTCGCCCAGCCGCCCGACGTCGGTCAGCCGGGTGCGCGCATCGGCCCATGCCGCCTCGATCAGCAGATGGTCTGGCTGGTATCGCATCAGCACGTCAAAGATGAGGTCGGTCGAAAATGTCACCTGCCGCCCGGTCTTCTTCTTGCCCGGATGCTGCCGCTCGACCAGCCCGCCGATCACTGCGACCTCCCGGAATGCGCGTTTCAGCAAATGTGATTGCTTGACCCAGTCGATGAATTCATCGGTCATGATCGTCGCCGACAATAATATGGCGGGGTCGGTCACCGGCTTCACGCTCCAGATTGCCAGCGCATAATCGGTCGCCTGAAACCCCAGCGGCTGCAACCCGGCGCGCTCCATCCGCTTGGTCAGCAACATGCCCAGCGCCTGATGCGCGTTCCACCCCTCGAACGGGTAAAGCAGCCAGTAATGGCGGTCCTCGTGCGGGAAAGTCTCGACCAGCAGCTCGTCGGGCTGCGGCAGATGCGATCGTTCGGCCTGCACCCGCAACCATTCTGCGACATCGTCCGGGAACCCGCGCCACTCGGCAGGATCGGCGATCATCCGGCGCACCCGCTCCGCCAGATTGGTGGTCAGCGCCATCCGCGCGCCGACATAGGACGGGATGCGCGCCGATTTCGCGGTCGCGCGCACCACCAGGTCGCTGTCCTTGATCCCCTCGACCTCGACGCTGATGCCGCTGAAATAAAATGTGTCGCCCGGCACCAGCGTCGATGCGAAATATTCCTCGACCGTGCCCAGCTTGCGGCCATTTTTGAACCGCACCGTCAGATTGGGGGCATCGACGATGATGCCCGCATTCATCCGGTGCTGCAGCACGAACCGCGGGCCCGCGATCCGCCAGCGCCGCCCGCCGGACGGCGTGACGCCATCGGGCGCCAGCCGCCGGAACTTGTCATAGGCTTTCAGCGCATAGCCGCCGTCGCGCACGAACCCCAAAGTGCGTTCGAACGTATCGCGGTCCAGCGCCGCATAAGGAAGGCTCGACGTCACTTCGGCGAACAGCTCGTCCTCCCCGAACCCGCCGGAACAGGCGACAGCGGTGATATGCTGGGCCAGCACGTCGAGGCTGCCGGGGCGGAAAAGGTCGGGGTCGCGCTCGCCGGCCTCCACCGCATCCAGTGCAGCACGCGCCTCCAGCCATTCGAATCGGTTGCCGGGAACCACCAGCGCCTTCGATGGCTCGTCCAGCCGGTGATTGGCGCGGCCGATGCGCTGGATCAGCCGGGAACTCCCTTTGGGCGCACCCATCTGGATGACGCAGTCGACATCGCCCCAGTCGAGCCCCAGGTCGAGGCTGGCGGTGGCGACCAGCGCGCGGATCCGCCCATCGGCCATCGCATCTTCCACCTTGCGCCGCGCTTCCAGCGACAGCGATCCGTGGTGGATGCCGATCGGCAGCCCCTTGTCGTTGGCCTTCCACAGCTCCTGGAAAATCAGCTCGGCCAGCCCGCGGGTGTTGACGAACACGATGGTTGTCCGGTTGCGTTCGATTTCCGTCATCACCGCATGCGCGGCATATTTGCCGCTATGCCCGGACCAGGGAACGCGATTTTCCGGCAGCAGGATGCGGATATCCGCTTCGGCCCCCGGCTCTCCCTCGACCAGCCGGACCGCGTCGATATCGCCGCCGGGGGCCAGCCAGCCGCGCCACTGGTCGGCGTCGGCCACGGTTGCCGACAGCGCGGCCCGGCGCAGCGCCGGGCGGATCGCCTGCAACCGCGCAAGGCACAGCTGCAACAGGTCGCCGCGCTTGCCGGTCCCGAACGCATGAACCTCGTCGATCACCACCGTATCGAGGCCGGCAAAAAATATCGGCGCATCCTCATGGCTGAGCAGCAGGCTCAGCGATTCGGGCGTGGTCAGCAGGATGTCGGGCGGATGCGCCTTTTGCCGGGCGCGCCGGTCGGACGGGGTATCCCCGGTGCGCGCCTCGACCCGCACCGCCAGCGCCATCTCGTCGATGGGCATCAAAAGGTTGCGCCGCACATCGGTGGCCAGCGCCTTCAATGGACTGATGTACAATGTGTGGAGCTGCTGTGTCGAACCGCCGGCATGCAGGGCAATCAGGCTGGGCAGAAAGCCCGCCAGCGTCTTGCCCGCTCCGGTGGCGGCAACCAGCAATGCGTGGTCCCCGGCCGCCGCCGCATCGATCATTCCGCGCTGATGCGCTCGCAGCCGCCAACCCCGGGCGGCCAGCCAGTCGGCAAATATCGGGGGCAGGCGGTCGGTCAAGCCGACGGCGGCCGTGCGCAGCTCAATCGAGATTGTGCGCTTTGGTCTGCTTGTCTTCCTCGACGTAATTGGCCTTGGTTGCCGCTTCGGTGCGGGCCTTCTCGCCCGCCGTACGCCGGTTGTTCAACAGCACCCACAACAGGACGATGCCAAACACCACCGGGCCCAGGATGGTTATCATGCTCCATAATTCGCCCGACATAAATGTTTCCTTGTCCATTGCGACGACTTTTAATGCAAAGATCGGCCACTTTCGCGACATTCTTGACCGTTTAAACCGGTTTCGAACCGCTAATGTTCCTTGCAAGCAGGCCCGGTCCGACCCATTTCATCCTGTATGGAAGTCCTGACCGCCCCGCCTGTCGGCAGCCGCTATGGCCGCTGGATCGAACCCCGGCGCGAAGGGATATATCTGCCCGCCGCCGATGCCTGGATCGACCCGTCGATTGCCGTGCCGCGCGCGCTCGTCACCCATGGTCATGCCGATCATGCGCGCGGCGGCCATGGCGCGGTCTGGGCAACGCCGGAAACGCTGGCGATCATGAACGTGCGCTATGGCGACCAGACGGCTGGCCATGAAAGCGCCATTGCCTATGGGCAGCGGGTCGACATCGGTGGCGGCATCACCGCGTCTTTTCATCCCGCCGGCCATGTTCTGGGCTCGGCACAGATTGCGCTCGAATATGACGGCGAACGCATCGTCGCTTCGGGCGATTACAAGCGCCGCTCCGACCCGACCTGCGCCCCGTTCGAAGTGGTGCCGTGCGATGTCTTCATCACCGAAGCGACCTTCGGCCTCCCCGTGTTCCGCCACCCGCCGACCGGCGAAGAGGTCGCAAAGCTGATCTCGGCGCGCGACGCCAATCCGGATCGCTGCATTCTCGTCGGGGCTTATGCTCTGGGCAAGGCGCAGCGGCTGATCGGCGAATTGCGCGCTGCGGGCTACGATCGGCCCATCTACATCCACGGCGCGCTCGCCCGCCTGACCCAATTATATCGCGATCATGGCGTCGAACTGGGGGAAATCCTGCCGGTCGCCGGCATGCCCAAATCCGCTCTCGCCGGCGAAATCATCGTCGCGCCGCCCTCGGCGCTGGCCGATCGCTGGTCGCGCCGTCTGCCCGATCCGATCACCGCGATGGCCTCGGGCTGGATGCGGGTGCGCGGCCGCGCGCGGCAACGCAATGTCGAACTGCCGCTGGTCATCTCCGATCATGCCGACTGGGACGAGCTTACCCAGACGATCGGCGATGTGCGGGCAAAGGAAATCTGGGTGACCCACGGCCGCGACGACGCACTGGTCCACTGGTGCATGACCCGCCAGATCACCGCCCGCGCGCTGCATCTGGCGCATTATGACGATGAGGACGACTAGACGGGTCCGAAGCTGGCGCAACGAACCGCTGTCCTACACCCCCGCGATTGCGATATGATGCGACAAAATGCTGCCGCCGCAATCCCGCGCCTCCGCTAAAGCGACAAAGGAGACACTCTGACCCCTCATATGCGTATACTTTGTCGCTTTAGGGCCGCTTCAGGGCACAGCGACGGTTGCCGGTGACCGCTGTGCAGCGGCGATGGCGACCGGTGCGGCGATCATCTGCCCGCGCATCACCCCCTCGCCCTGGGTCGGGCTCGTCGGCGCGGCCATGATCGCACGGACGATGTCCATGCCCTGCACGACCCTGCCGAACGCGGCGAAACCGTCGGGATCGCCGCTGCCATCGGTCTGCGCGTCCAGGCTCACCAGATCGCCGACGACAATGAAAAAGTCGGCAGTTGCGCTGCCCGGTGCGGCGCGGGCAAGGCTGATGGTGCCGTCGGTATGCGACAATCCGGTCAGCGTCGTCGGCTCATGCGCCACCGGTCGCAACAGCCGGCGCGGATCGTTCCTGGTGCCGCCCTGAACCAGTCCGAACCCCTGACCCAGGGCCATGGCGCGATAGAATGTCGTTCCATCCAGCCGCCGCTGGTCGACATAGCGCAGGAAATTGGCGGTGGTCAGCGGCGCCCGCTCGGACTCAAGCTCCAATATGATGTCGCCCAGCGACGTCGTCATCGTCACCGAAACCGTTTCGTAGCGGCGTTCAGGCAACGGCGCGGGAATGGCTTCGGTAGCGGGGGAGGCTGTCTGCGCGGCAACACCGGTCGACAGCGCTGCAAGCAGGACGGCAAGGAGTCGCAGGATCATGATCGCAAATCTAGCCTGCCCCACTTCAACCGCAAGCCCGGTTTTCATCGCGCCTACCGCCCCAGCGCTTTCGCCCGCCGTCGCTGGACACTCGACCCGATGCCCATCGCCTCGCGATATTTAGCGACCGTGCGCCGCGCAATCTCGCAGCCATCCTTGGCCAGCTGCTCGACCAGTGTGTCATCGGACAATATCGCCTTTCCGTCCTCCGCCTCGATCAGCTTGGCGATCCGGCTCTTGACCGCTTCGGCAGACATGCCGCCATCCGCCTCACCGCCCATCACCCCGCTGGAAAAGAAATATTTGAGCTCATACAGACCGCGCGGACAGGACAGATATTTGTTGCTCGTCACCCGGCTCACCGTCGATTCGTGCATGCCGATGACATCGGCTACCTGGCGCAGGGTCAATGGTTTAAGCGCGCCGACACCGTATAGGAAAAACCCCTCCTGCTGCTTGACGATTTCGGTCGCCACCTTGACGATGGTCTGCTGGCGCTGGTCGAGCGCTTTCACCAGCCAGTTGGCGCTGGCGAGGCAGTCGGACAGCCAGCTTTTGGCCGCCGCGCGCTTCGATCCATTTGCCGGGCCTTTCGCAGTCTGCACACTAAGCTCGGTATAATAACGCCGGTTGACCAGCAGCCGCGGCAGCGTCGCCGAATTGATCTCGATGGCCCATCCCTCGGTCGTCGGACGCACGAACAGGTCAGGCACCACCGGCGTTGCGTCATTGCGGGCAAAACGCAGTCCCGTCTTGGGATCATAGCCGCGCAGTTCGCGGATCATGTCCGCCATATCTTCTTCATCGACCCGGCACATCCGCCGCAACTGGGCGATCTGCCCACGCGCCAGCAGGTCGAGATTGTCGATCAGCACCGCCATGCACGGGTCGTAGCGGTCCGCTTCCCTCGCTTGCAACATCAGGCATTCCGACAGGCTGCGCGCCCCAACGCCGCTTGGGTCGAAACTTTGGACGATGCTCAGCACATCGTCGATCCGCGCGTGCGGCACGCCCAGACGCTGCGACAGATCGACAAGGTCGGCATCCAGATAGCCGGCCTCGTCGATCGATTCGATCAGGCTGGCGGCAATGGCGTGCGAAGCGCCGCTGAGTGTCGCACCGGCTTGCGCCAGCAGATGGTCGCGCAGGCTGATATCCGGCGCTCCGAAACTGTCGAAATCGATTGCGTCACCGCTGCCTGATGCCTCACCCCGCCCTTCGCTGACACCAATCCCGCCGCCTTCTTCGTTGGAACCTCTGTCGCCACCGTCGCCTCCATTATCGCCGGTTGCAGCAAGCCGCTCCCACGCCGAATCGCTGGGCGAGTCATGATGGAATGTTTCCGTGGAATAATCGGCATCGAGCGTTCCGCTCGCTCCGCTCACGCCTGTCTCGAACAGTCGGTCGGTCGCTGGAGCGGCATCGCTCGCCTGTCGTTGCGGAGCCGAATCACCGTTATCATTGCCATTTTCCAGCAGCGGATTTTTCGCCAGTTCCTCAGCCAGCACGCCTTCGAGTTCGAGGTTGGACAGCGCCAGCAGGCGGATTGCCTGCTGCAACTGCGGCGTCATGACCAGCGATTGCGATTGTCTGAGGTCGAGGCGGGGGGCTAGCGCCATATGGGTCGGTTAAAGCGAAAAGCCCTCACCCAGATACAGCCGTCGCACTTCCGGGTCGGCGACAAGTTCCGGGGGGCTTCCGGAAAACAGCACCCGGCCATCATAGATGATGCAGGCGCGATCAACGATGTCTAGTGTTTCGCGGACATTATGGTCGGTGATGAGCACGCCGATATCCCGGGTCTTCAGATCCTTGATGAGGTCGCGAATGTCCGAAATCGATATCGGGTCGATACCGGCAAAGGGTTCGTCCAGCAGCATGATCGAAGGATTGGCAGCCAGCGCGCGTGCAATTTCGCACCGCCGTCTTTCACCGCCGGACAGCGACATGGCGGGCGAGGAACGCAGCCGTGTCAGTCCGAACTCATCGAGCAATTTTTCGAGCCGCGCCGTCCGTTCCGTCTTGTCGGGTTCGACCAGTTCGAGCACCGCTGCGATATTCTTCTCGACCGACAACCCGCGAAAAATTGATGTTTCTTGTGGTAGATAGCCGAGGCCCAAGATGGCACGGCGATACATCGGGAGCGGGGTGATATCCGCCCCATCCAGCATGATGCGACCCGAATCGGGTTTGACCAGACCCATGACGGAATAGAAGCAGGTCGTCTTGCCAGCGCCATTGGGGCCGAGCAGGCCGACGACTTCTCCGCGCGCAACAGACAGCGAGACATCCGACAATACGCTGCGCTTGTCATAGCTTTTGGCGAGGCTGACCACGGCAAGACCGCGAACCATGCCATCATTGCCGTCGTGCATGTCCATTTCTGGATGCTGTTTGGAGTTCGCTATCAAGGTCATGGCCGGGCGATTGCCTTGCATATGTTACGCGAATCTTACCGGAATGCCGGTAATGATGCAACTTGGCAGGATGTTTGCATGAAAATCAAGCGCTGAGCAGCAAGGCGCGTTTGGAGGCGGTTCTAGGGTTCTGACCCTAGTTGCGATCGGGAACAGTAAAACGTCCGGTCACCCGGCCGCTGCTGTTGCCAGCCGTCCCCGGTGTATTGCCGCTTCCGGCCGGCGAGCCGCGCCCGTCGATTGTAGCGCGTCCGGTGGAAAGATCGATAACCAGCCGCCCGCCATTCAGCCGGTTGCCTGTCTGGTTCAGTTCGACATTGCCCAGCATCGTAATCAGCCGCCGGTCGAGGTCGTAGATTGCGCTGTTGCCGCGCGCCCGGTCGCTGCCCTTGGTGACGGTTACCCCGCCAATTGCGTCGATGCGATTGACGTCGACACCGCCAGCGTCGCTATACGCAATGGTCATGCGCGACGCGGTCAGTCTCAATCCGGCCTGATCGACGATGACATTTCCAGAGACCACCACCCGGTCGGCACGCGATTGCACTTCGATGACATCGGCGGCAAAATCCACCGGCGCATTGCTATTATGGT
>JANNMK010000253.1:0-2869 GCA_031397785.1 Sphingomonas sp.
CAGGCTGCGCGAGGCCGGGCGCAGCGACATCAAGGTCATCGTCGGCGGCGTCATCCCGCGTCAGGATTATGACTATCTGCGCGACGCCGGGGTGCAGGGCATCTACGGTCCCGGCAGCAATGTCGTCGAATGCGCCGCAGACGTGCTGCGATTGCTGGGGCACAACATGCCCCCGCTGGAGGATGCCGCGTGAGTGCCGCCAGCGACATGGTCCGCACCGACTGGACCCGCGAAGAAATCGCCGCCCTGCTCGATCTTCCCTTCACCGAACTCCTGTTCCGCGCCGCCGAAATCCACCGCGCCCATCATGCCGCCGGGCAAATCCAGCTGTGCACCCTGCTGAGCATAAAGACCGGCGGCTGCCCGGAAGACTGCGGCTATTGCAGCCAGTCGGTAAAGGCCGATAGCGGCGTCGAGGCCACAAAATTGATGGACGTCCGCGCCGTCCTCCAGAAAGCCGCCGAAGCCAAGGACGCCGGATCGCAGCGCTTCTGCATGGGCGCGGCCTGGCGCAATCCCAAGGACCGCGACATGCCCGCCATCGTCGAGATCGTGAAGGGCGTCCGTGCCATGGGCCTCGAAACCTGCATGACGCTGGGCATGCTGACCCCGCATCAGGCCGACATGCTCGCTGCCGCCGGGCTCGACTATTACAATCATAATATCGACACCAGCCCGGAGCGGTACAACGCCATCATCACCACGCGCACCATGGACGACCGGCTGAATACCCTGGCCGAGGTGCGCCGCGCCGGGATCAACGTGTGCAGCGGCGGCATCGTCGGCATGGGCGAAACCCGCGCCGACCGCGTCGGCTTCATCCACACGCTTGCCACCCTGCCGCAACATCCCGAAAGCGTGCCCGTCAACGCGCTGGTGCCGGTCAAGGGCACGGTGCTCGGCGACATGCTCGCGGATACCCCGCTGGCAAAGATCGACGATATCGAATTTGTCCGCACGATTGCCGTAGCGCGGATCACGATGCCGATGAGCATGGTGCGGTTGAGCGCGGGGCGTGAGAGCATGTCCGAGGCAACGCAGGCTTTGTGCTTCATGGCAGGGGCGAACAGCATCTTCACCGGCGACAAGCTGCTCACCGCCGCCAACGCAGGCGACGACAAGGACGCGGCGTTGCTGGCCAAGCTGGGGCTGGTGCCGATGGAGGCGGAGGAGCCGCTTAGGTCGTGTAAGGCGCTGGGGGCCGCGGAGTAAGCAAGATGAGCAAGCTGATAGTGATCGCCTCAATCTTACTTACCTCTATCATGGTTGCGATGGGCTATGTCGTAACCTTCGTTACAAGCATGTTTGCAATCGCCTTGAAACTTCCTGGCCCTTACGCCGATGCACCAATCGCTTGGGTTTGGTTTGGGTTTCATATCGTTTTGTTGTTCGGAGTGTCGTTCTGGTTTTGCCGCTGGCTCGCTCGCCGGATCGAAAAACGGAACTATGTTGGGGACACATTTAGATGACCCCAATTCGTCATGCTCAGCTCGTTGCAGCGTTCATCTATCAGCAAAGTGCACCCGTGCGTGTCGCACGATGCACCTTGAAGTAAGTTCTGGGCGACGGCTCGTGGGAACCAACATGTTCAAAAAAATCCTGATCGCCAATCGCGGCGAGATCGCCTGCCGGATCATGCGCACAGCGCGCCGCATGGGCATCGCCACTGTCGCGGTTTATTCCGATGCCGATGCCCGCGCGCCCTTCGTTGCCATGGCTGACGAGGCCATGCACATCGGCGCGTCGCCCGCGTCCGAATCCTACCTCGTCGCCGAAAAGATCATCGCCGCGTGCAAGGCCACCGGTGCCCAGGCCGTCCACCCCGGCTACGGCTTCCTCTCCGAACGCACCAGCTTCGCCGAGGCGCTGGCCGCCGAGGGCATCGCCTTCATCGGCCCGCCGGTGAACGCCATTGCCGCGATGGGCGACAAGATCGAATCCAAGAAACTGGCGCTGGCGGCGGGCGTCAACGTCGTTCCCGGCTTCGTCGGGGAGATCGAGGACACTGAACATGCCGTGCGCATCGCCTCCGACATCGGTTATCCCGTCATGATGAAGGCCAGCGCGGGCGGCGGCGGCAAGGGGATGCGGCTCGCTCACTCGGAGGCCGATGTCCGCGAAGGATTTGAGGCAACCAAGCGCGAGGGCCTTGCCAGTTTCGGCGACGACCGCGTGTTCATCGAAAAATTCATCCTCAATCCGCGCCACATCGAAATCCAGATCCTCGGCGATCAGCATGGCAACATCGTCTATCTCAACGAACGCGAATGCAGCATCCAGCGCCGCCATCAAAAGGTGGTCGAGGAAGCGCCATCGCCGTTCGTCACGCCAAAGATGCGCAAGGCCATGGGCGAACAATGCGTCGCCCTTTCACGCGCCGTCGGATATTATAGCGCAGGCACGGTCGAACTGATCGTCTCAGGCGCAGACCCCAGCGGCGAAAGCTTCTACTTCCTCGAAATGAACACCCGGCTGCAGGTCGAACATCCTGTCACCGAATGTATCACTGGCATCGACCTCGTCGAACAGATGATCCGCGTTGCCGCTGGCGAACCGCTCGGTTTTACCCAGGACGACGTGCGCCTGGACGGCTGGGCAATAGAAAATCGCATCTACGCCGAAGACCCCTATCGCGGCTTTTTGCCGTCGACGGGCAGGCTCACCCGCTACAGCACTCCAATTCGTCACCCCGTGCTTGACACGGGGCTAGGCTTTTCTTCCGATCACAAAGCCGAAAGCCAAATCCCGCATCAAGTGATGCCTGACGACGACGAGCTCCCCGAGGAAGACCTCGAGGAGGTCGAAGACCTCGAAGAGGAGCCCGCCGACCTCGAGGACGACGACCTCGAAGACGACGAGCTCGACGATG
>JANNMK010000306.1:0-4963 GCA_031397785.1 Sphingomonas sp.
AGCGACGCGGCGGAGCTTATGCTCTGTTCGGCGGCAAGCAGCCGTGCCGCCGCTTCGGCCTGACGTTCTGCCAACCCGTCAAAAGTGGCGCGGTGCAGCATCGTGTCGGCAGCGGGCGCTATACCGACGACATGCGTTTCAGCCGCCAGCGCGCCACCGGCCGACGGATGCAGCCAATCGAGCGTGTCGCCGCGCTGGGTAACCTGCCCGTCGATGACCCGCCACCACCGCGATGGCGCATCAGTGCGTGCACCGCCGCCGCTCGGCAGGGCAATTATCATGGCGTCGCGCGAACTCAAATCCTCGACCTTCGCATACACACGACCATCAGTTTTCCGCCCCCCATCTGCGCCGCACGACGCGCGCCGGAGCAGTGCCCGCCCCAATGCTAGCCTTGTCCCCGGCATCGATGAGCGCGTCACTGGTCAGGCTGACATCGCCCAGCCGCACCACCGTGGTTAAATGGAACCAGCGGGTCGTCAGCTTGACCTGGCTGGCCACGTCGCCCGACGGCGTTGCGCCGCCCAGCGTCGGGGCCGTCCAGAACCGGTTCAGGCTGCCATAGCCGCCGACCGGGCGCGCCGCCAGATGGGCGCGTGCCTGTGCCGGTGACAATTTGATCGGCAGCAGCATCTGCATCAGCGGGGCCTGATCGGGCAGCAGCGTGTTAATGTTGATCGGCGACAAATCATTGGTCGGCAGCGCGCAGGTCCATCGGCTCAACTGCCGCCAAAGCTGCGGACTCACACCGGCAATCGCAGTCAGTTCACTGGCATCGACCATCGGGGCGTCGGCGGTGCGATAGGGCGGGCTGGCCCCGGCATAAACGGCGTCTTCCGCGCCGAGCGGCGTTTCATTCTGGTCGGCGTCGATCCAGTCTCCGGTGCCTGCCGCGATGCGGTCAGCGTCGCTGCGCTCGATGCCAAGCGCCTGCATCAGCGCGACATATTGTTCGATGGCGAGCGGTCGCTGCGCGCTGCCGCCGACCGTAGATTCGGCAACCAGGCTGTTGAGATTGAAACAATTGCCGGCATCGGTCAGCGTCAATTCCGCCGATCCGCCGGGCAGTGGCAGGACGAAGGGCTTGCCATGCCAATCGCCATCGAGCGTGACGCTGCCACCGCCGCGCTCCAGCAAGGTATCGATACGGCGCAGCGCCAGCGCCTCCCCCGCCAGCGTGAAATGCCGCGCCTGTTCGATGCCCGCCGCGCTGGCCGCCAGCCGGGTCGCCAGCGTCAACCGCTCGACCGCGGTCGCCGAAACCACCGCCATCACTGCGACGAGCAGCAGCACGGTCAACAGCGCCGCGCCCTGTTCACGGGCAGGAAAGGCAGGAAAAGACTCCGCGCCCCGTTCACGGGCAGGAAAGGCGAGAAAAGACTTCGCGCCGTTTTTCTCCCGCAGATCAACCGTGCTCATCGCGCTTCCGTTCCCGGCGGCGGCAAGCCGTCCGGACCGACGAGGAAGCGCATGGTCAGCGGGGCGGCCCCGCGCTGTTCGACGATCAGCTCGACAGCGCGCGGCAGCCGCGCTGCATCGTCGGGTGACCAGCCGTCGCTCCAGCCGCCGTCTGTCCCGAGATAGCGCCAGCGCAAACCTGTGACATCGCGCAGCAACGCTGCAGGTTCGCCAGCCTGTTCGCCATCGATCCGCACCGATCCGCGCCGCACCAGTCCGCCATCGTCGAGCGCATAGGATGATCGCGCCAGCCGCCCGCGTGCCGGATCGTCCCCGGCGGCATGGACGAAATCGAGTCTGTCTGCGGTTCCGACCATTGCCGCGCGCGGGTTTCCGGCGTTGTCCCGTCCCGGCCGCGGCTGGGCACTGGCCAGTTCGCTCGCCAATATGGCGCGTAGCCGGGCGACCCCGCTGCCTTCGCCGAGCCGTTTCGCCACCGCGCTCTGGGTATCGATGCTCGATCGCAACAGCATGACACCTGCTGCCGAGACCATCGCGAAAATGGCCAGCGAAACCATCAGTTCAACCAAGGTAAAACCTTGTTGGGATCGAGCGGGAAGGATCATCCGGCAGGCCGTATGATCGTCAGGGCGGCGCGCCCCCCATCGCCGCTCACCGCGATGTCGATGCGCAGCAACGAAGGGTCCGCGGTCGCTGTCACCCGGCTCGCTACCCGCCATGCGCTGCCCGCATTGGTGACCGCTTCGCTCGCCACGCCGATGGGAGGTGAGGCGGGATCGGTCAACAGGTCGACCGCCTTGTTGCTGGCGACAATCTGTGCGGCCCCGGTGCGCGAAAGATCCGCGGCGGAGCGCAAGGTGAAGGCATCCAGCCTGATCAGCGCCAGCGCGGCAATGCTCAGCACCGACAGCGCAACCAGCATTTCCAACAGGGTGAAACCCCGTTCGCTGGTGCTTGCGCCAAGGGAAGAACCGCCAAAGCCCCTCATTTTACCGCGACCTCGCCGGCTGCATCGATGGTTACCTGTGCCGCTGTGTCGCCGCTGGTGAAGGCAATCCGCATCGTCCCGTCCGGCAGGCCGACCCGGTCGAAGGCGAGGCGGCCCTGGGCCCCGCCATTCACAGTGACCGCAGTGCCGCGCCGCCAGTCGTCGCGTGATAATCGCCCGTCGTTGAGCGGTTGCCACGCCCGGCCATAGGTATCCCCCACGCCTGCGAGCGCTCCGCGCCGCTCGAAGCCATAGCCCGATGCGGTCACCCACAGCCCGTGCGTGCGCCCCTCGATCACCGACCGGTCGCGCAGCGCGGCGACCCGCGCCGCAAACCGCGTCGCTTCCGCCACCGCCCCGCCATTGCTCGCCGGCATGGTCAGCACCACAGCTGCGGCGGCCAGCCCCAGCAGCGCGAGCACGACCATCAGTTCCACCAGCGTGAAACCCCGGTCGTCGGCGCGGTGCTTACCCCTCGCCGCCATAAATATCCGCATTCTCTTCGCTGCCGCCCGGCGCGCCGTCGGCACCCAGCGAATAAATGTCGAACGGCGCGCCGTTGCGTCCCGGCACGGCCAGCTGATAGGGCCGCCCCCACGGGTCGTCGGGCAGGCTGCGGATATAGCCGCCGGGCCGGTAGCGGCTGGGGTCGGCAAGGCTGGCGGGTGCGGAGCGCAACGCGGCCAGACCGTCACCGCCGCCGGGATAGGTCAGATTGTCGAGCCGATATTGCTCCATCGCGCTTTCCAGCGTGGCGATGTCCGCAGTCGCCTTGGTCACCATCGCCCGGTCCTGGCTCGGCAGCACGTTGATCAGCACAACGGTGGCGAGCAGCCCGACGATGAAGATCACGACCATCAATTCGGTCAGCGTGAAGCCGTGTTCGGCGGAACGCCCAGATAGCGTGAAGCCGTGTTCGGCGGAACGCCCGGAAAAAGATTTGAAGCCTTCATCATCACGCCGCAGCCCCGGCCGGTCGCGGTCACGGTTGAAATCGGCAACGAGGGCGAGGAGCAGCAGGCGCATGGTCTAGGGTCCGGTCAGTTGCTGGAGTTGCAGGATGGGCAGCAGGATGGCGAGGATGATGAGCGCGACGATGACCCCCATCACGACGATGATCAACGGTTCGAGCAGCGCCATGGCGGTGGAGGTGAAGCGGTCGAACTCGCGCTCGAGATAGTCGGCCGCGCGTTCGAGCATGGTTTCGAGTCGCCCGGAACTTTCGCCGCTGGCGGTCAGATAGACCAGCAATGGGGGGAATACACCCGCGGTGCGCATCGCCGCAGACAGGCTGCCGCCGCCGCGCACCGTCTCGACGATGTCGGCGCTCGCCCGCGCCAGCACGGTGTTGCGGATCGTCGGGATGGTCAGCCTGAGCCCTTCGATCAGCGGCAACCGGCTCGATACCATGGTGCCCAATGTCCGGGCGAAGCGCGCCGCATGGAGATCGCGCAGCAACCGCCCGAGCAGCGGCAGTCGCAACAGCCAGCCATCGAAGGCAAGTCGCGGCCCGGGATTGCGCAGGATCGCCATCGCGCCCGCCACCCCCGCCGCGATGACCAGCGCGATCGCCCACCACCAGTTGGCGGCGAGGTCGGACAGCGCAATGACGATGCGGGTCAGCAGCGGCAGTTGCTGCCCGACGGTATCGAACTGTTCGACGACGCGCGGCACCACCCAGATCATCAGTGCGGCAACGACGCTCAGCGCGACGATCGACAGCACGATCGGATAGGCGAGCGTCGCGGTCAGCTTGCCGCGCACTTCCGCTTGCCGTTCGAGCAAGGCGGACAGGCGTTCGAGGATGGTCGGCAGCGACCCCGATGTTTCCCCGGCGGAGATCATCGCCCGATAAAGCGGCGGAAAGCTTTTTGGTTCGCGCGCCATCGCATCGGTCAGCCGCCGCCCTTCGACCACGCCGGCATGCACCGTGCCGACGATGGCGCGGACATGCGCCGCTTCGGACTGGCGCGCCGCGGTGCGCAATGCCTCTTCCAGCGGGCTGACCTCGGTCAGCGTCGCCAGCTGCCGGGTGAACAGCGCCAGTTCCTTGCCCGACAATGTGCTGCGGGTCAGCGTCAGCAGCGGGGCGCGCGGTGCCGGCGGCGGCCCCGCCACGCAATCGACGACATAGAGCTTGCGCGCCACCAGCGCCGCCTGTGCCGCGCGCTTGTCCTCGGCTGCGATATGCCCGCGCTTTTCCCGCCCGGCGGCATCGATGACGGTATAGGCGAAATCAGCCACGTGCCCCGCCCTTCGCCGTGCCGATCATGTCCCGACCATCGCGGCCGGGGCCGGCGCAGGCTCGGGTTCGGCCTCGCGCCGCGAAATGCGGATCGCTTCTTCAGGCGTCGTGTCGCCGCTGCGCACCAGCGCGCGCGCGGCCGATCCCAATGTCGGGGCATGCAAAAAGGCGTGGCGCGCGATGATCGCCTCGTCGCCGCCATCGTTGATCAGGCGGCGGATGGTATCGTCGACTTTCAGCGCCTCGAATACGCCGATCCGCCCCTTGTAGCCGCTGCCGTTGCAGCTTGCGCAACCGGCCGCGCGATAGAC
>JANNMK010000331.1:0-1838 GCA_031397785.1 Sphingomonas sp.
GGAAAAACCGAGCTTGCGTGCTGCCTCCTGCTGGAGCGAACTGGTCGCGAACGGCGGCGGCGGATTGCGGGTGGCGGGCTTGACTTCGACCGAGGCAACGGTGAACCGGCCGCTTTCGACCGCCGCCCGGGCGCGCTGCGCGGTGCCCTGATCGCCAATCGTCAGCCGGTCGATCTTGCCGCCATCGAACCGCACCAGCCGCGCGGTGAACGGGGTGCCTGCTTGTTCCAGCCGGGCGACGACCGACCAATATTCCTGCGGTTTGAACGCCTCAATCTCGCGCTCACGATCGACAATCATCCGCAAGGTCACCGACTGAACGCGGCCGGCCGATTTCGCGCCGGGCAGCTTGCGCCACAGCACGGGCGACAAAGTGAAGCCGACCAGATAATCGAGTGCGCGCCGCGCACGATACGCATCGATCAGATCCTCGTCGAGCGCGCGAGGACGCGCCATCGCCTCGGTTACCGCCGCCTTGGTTATCGCGTTGAAGGTGACGCGCTCGACGGTGGCCGGCAGCGCTTTTTTCTGCCGCAGCACTTCCTGGACATGCCAACTGATGGCCTCGCCTTCGCGATCGGGGTCGGTCGCGAGGATCAGGCGGGTTGCGGTTTTGGCCAGATCGGCAATCTCCTTCAGTCGCTTGGCCTTGTCCGGATAAATGTCCCAGCTCATCGCAAAGCCGTCATCGGGATCAACCGAACCATCCTTGGGCGGCAGATCGCGGATATGGCCGTAGGATGCGAGCACGCGAAAATCGCTGCCGAGATAACCTTCGATAGTCTTTGCCTTGGCGGGTGATTCGACGACGACAAGTTGCATGGAAAAATGGGTGTCCTGATGGTCTTTACACGTGTGCGCGAGGGTGGCGGTGGGAATCGGGTGCCGTCAAGGGGCGTCAGTCAGGTCGACGGCCTGTTGGGCAAGTCATGGCATGGCAATCCTGGGCCGGGTTTCATCTGCTGTTCGCTGACACGATCGCTGCGGCCCGGCCGCTGGCAAGGGCTGACGGGAATTTTCGGCTCTGCCATGCGTGAGGACGGTCAAAAAACCAGGCTGACGCGTCCTGCCGCATGACGTTCGATCCGCCCGGCCAGTTCAAGATCGAGCAGGATCAACTGAACCGCCTGCGCGCTCTGCCCGGATTGGCGGATCAGTTCGTCGATGGCGGTGGCGACAGGCCCGAGCAGCGACAGTATTTCTGCCCGCGCCACGTCGTCGGGTTCGTCCAGCGGCGCGCCATCAAACGGCAGGCGGGGCGAGCGCACCATGCGATGATCGATGCTGCCGACCGCTTCGGCGATGTCCGCCGCCGATTGCACCAGCGTTGCTCCATCGCGGATCAGGCCGTTGCAACCGTGGCTGCGCGGGTCGAGCGGGGAACCCGGCACGGCCATCACTTCCCGACCGGCATCCCCCGCCATGCGCGCCGTGAGCAGCGAGCCGGAGCGTGGCGCGGCCTCTACCACCACCGTGCCCAGCGTCGCCCCGGCAATGATGCGGTTGCGGTGCGGAAAATGGCGCGCCAGCGGCTCTGTGCCTGGCGGATGTTCGGTGACCAGCAGATGGCCATCGCCGATAGCGCGTTGCAAAGCCGCGTTTTCGGGCGGGAAAGCGATGTCGATGCCGCTGGCGATGACGCCGACGGTGCCGTGCGCCATTGCGCCGCTGTGCGCCGCCGTGTCGATGCCGCGGGCGAGGCCGCTGATGACGACGACCCCGGCCTCCCCCAACTGCCCCGCCAGCAGCCGTGCAAAACGGCAGGCAGCAGCGGACGCAGTGCGCGCGCCGACGATGGCGATGGCGGGTCGACGAAACAATGCCGCATCACCGCGGAC
>JANNMK010000001.1:0-4513 GCA_031397785.1 Sphingomonas sp.
CCCCGCTGGCACGCAGGCCGGGGGACAGGCGCCACAGAGTTATGCCCGGGGTCTCCGCAAGATTACCCGGACATGCCTGGGCCGAAGCTTTCCCCCCCTTGGGAGCTTCGGCCCTTTTTTTTGGCTGGCGGTGGTGCCACATAGCAAGGGTGACCGAAACCAGACCCTGGCCCGACAGCATCCGCGCCGGCGATTGCGAGCGCCACGAGCCGCTCGTCCGCCGCGTGCTCGGCCCCAACCCGTCGCCTTATACCTTTACCGGCACCCAGACCTGGATTGTCGGCGAGGGAGCGGATGTTGCGGTGATCGATCCCGGCCCGGTAGGCAGCGGTTTCAGCGCTGGCGATCCGGCGACTGCGCATCCCGATGCCATCGGGGCGGGCCATGTCGATGCCATCTTGCGCGCGGTTGGCGATGCGCGGGTCGCGGCCATCCTGTGCACGCACACGCACCGCGATCATTCGCCTGCGGCCGCTCCGCTCAGTGCGGCGACCGGGGCGCCGATCATCGGCTGCGCGCCGCTGGCTCTGGCGGACAGCGGCCCCAATGCTCGTCTGGAACGCGCCGACAGTGCGTTCGATCCCGACTATGCGCCCGACAGGGTGCTGGGCGATGGCGAGCGGGTGACGGGCGACGGCTGGACGCTGGAAGCGGTGACGACACCGGGCCATACCTCCAACCATCTGTGTTTTGCCCTGATCGAAACCGGTGCGCTGTTTACCGGCGACCATGTCATGGCCTGGTCGACCAGCGTGGTCAGCCCGCCCGATGGCAATATGGCTGATTATATGGCCAGCCTCGCCAAGCTTTATGATCGGTCCGACCGTATCTATTATCCGGCGCATGGCGCGGCCGTCACCAATCCGCGCCAGCTGGTGCGCGGCATGATGGGGCACCGCAAGAGCCGCGAGCGACAGATTGTGCGCGAACTGGAAAAAGGACCGCGCGCCATCCCGGATATGGTCGCCATCATGTACAAGGGGCTTGACCCGCGGCTGACCGGCGCGGCCGGACGATCGGTTCTGGCGCATCTGTTCGACCTTGAGACGCGCGGGCTGGCGGCCAGCGATGGCGACAGGTGGACGCTGGCGGCCTGAACGGCCCCGACGATTGCCCGTCATTGCCGTATTCGCGCCGATGACGGAACGACTATAGAAAGCCGGATCATTTTTCTGCATCGCAAGGACCATCAATGACCGCCCAACCGCGCGAAAATCTTTCCGGTCTCGACCTGGTTGCCGAAATCGGCCGCCTGAAGATCGAGCGCAATGCCGTGATCCTTGGCCATTATTATCAGCGGCCGGAGATTCAGGATCTGTCGGACTTCGTCGGCGATTCGCTCGAGCTGTCGCGCAAGGCGGCGGACACCGACGCGGATGTCATCGCCTTTTGCGGGGTCAAGTTCATGGCCGAAACCGCGAAGATCCTGTCGCCGGACAAGATTGTCATCCTGCCCGACATGGATGCCGGGTGCAGCCTCGAGGACAGCTGCCCGCCCGAACAGTTTGCGCGTTTTCGCGCCGCTCATCCGGACCATATCGCGCTCACCTACATCAACTGCTCGGCGGAGGTGAAGGCGCTGTCCGACATCATCGTCACCAGCTCGTCGGCCGGCACGATCATCGACCAGCTGCCGAAGGATCAGAAGATCATCTTTGGTCCCGACCGGCATCTGGGCGGGTATCTCAATCGCAAATTCGGACGCGACATGCTGCTGTGGCCCGGCGTGTGCATTGTCCATGAGGCGTTTTCGGAAACCGAACTCATCAAGCTGAAGGCGCTGCACCCCGGCGCGCCGGTGGCCGCGCATCCCGAATGCCCGCCGTTCATCGTCGATCATGCGGATTATGTCGGGTCGACCAGCGGGATATTGCAGTTCGCCAAGACGATGGGCGGCGACACGCTGATCGTCGCCACTGAACCGCACATCATCCACCAGATGGAAAAGGCGGTGCCGGAAAAAAGCTTCATCGGCGCGCCCGGGGCGGACGGCAACTGCAACTGCAATATCTGCCCCTATATGGCGCTCAACACGCTCGAAAAACTCTATGTGGCGCTGCGTGATCTCCAGCCGCGGATCGAGATGGAGGAAGGCTTGCGTTTGAAGGCAAAGAAGAGCCTCGACCGGATGCTGGAAATGGCGGGCGGCACGGTGGGCCGGGGTGATCTGGGGCGGGCGTGATGCAATGTGTCGATCTCCGGCCTGAAGCGCACAAGCTGTAGAAATGTAAACCTGGTCCCGTCAGCCAGGTGGGAACCATGACCGCAACAGCGAGCATCCCGGCAGCGTTGGCCAGCCCAGCGTCCAGCGTTGCCAGTGTCGAGCCCAGTCGTTGGCACAGCGCGGCGCGGATTTGGCTTCACCGGCCAGCGCCTTGTCGACCGGGCTCGACGAATTAGCCCAGGTGGTTGCGACGCTGGATCTGGCCACTGGCGCTCACCTGTGGCCGGATAATAGGGTCATTTTCAGGTCCCGGCAAAGGACCGAGACTTATCCACAGATTCGATTGCGTCATGTTGATGACTCGCCATTGAGCCGCTTGGCGACTCAGGGGGTCTGTGTCAGCTTCTGGTCATCGGACGGAAGCGGGCCGACTGACGGGCCGGAAGCGAAGCGCAAGCGGAGCGGATGGTAACGGAGGGACGACCGCCGACATCCCAGCGACGGGAAAGCGACAGCACTGGACGGCGGCAACGCCAGGTCGGTGCGGCAGCGGAACCGGAGCGACCGGACCGGAAGGCCAGTCGGATCGGGCTCATGCGAAAGCATAGCCAAGGGTTCGCACAGGGCAACGGGCCAGGCGAAAACGAAGCCGTGGAGATGCAAGTCGAGACGGGGACGCTGGAGCCATCCGCCGCAAAGGGTGGACACGACCACCGGGCAGACATCCCTCACCGGATGAAAGCCAGTCGCCTCAGTCAGCGCTTGCGCTGGGGAAAGGTGGACAGGGTCACCGCTGACGCTTGCGTCAGGGGAGGACCGTGAGGAAAGCGTGGCTATCGGAACCGGCGAAGTGGGCGCTGACATTTTTTGTCGAGTGAGTGGTGCAAGCCGCGAGCAAGATGAAAAGGTCAGCGCCCATCGCGATTCCGGGGTCCGGGGATGCCATCGCGGCCATGCTGCGGTATCCCCGGTGCATCCTCGCTCGAGAACTCTCGGCAATTTCCCCGCCCGAACATATCATGTGTGAGCCTTGTCACGCTCGCGTCGCTGAATCGTGGCTAATCCCGCCCAGCGACCCGAAGGCCATGGCTGATTCCATCCGGCTTCAGTTTTGGCTCAACTCATAGGGGCCCGGTGTTTACGCCGGGCCCTTTTTTTGCGCGGCCCGGTGTTTACGCCGAGCCTTTTTTTGCGCTGCCCGGACTGGCGCGGGCCGGTCCCTGCTATGGCATTTTGCCTTCGCAGCACCGCCTCAGCTTTGCGGCTTGATACCGTTGGCGAGCATGTCGTTGGCGATTGCTGCTATCGCGCTGGCATCGCCGCTTTCCTCCCACAGCGCAAAGCGCAGGCCGAGGAAGACATTCATTCCCATGATCGCCCAGGCGTGGACCGCATCGACGTCGCGGCGCACGGTGCCTGCTGCCGCCCCTTGCGCCAATCGCTGTTCGATGCGCAGCGCGGTCGACTCATAATGGGCCCTGAAACTGGCCGGATCGACGAATTCTGATTCGTCGATGATGCGATAGATTTCCTTGTGCTCCCTCGCAAAACGCAGGAACGCGGCGAGCGCGGCCCGCTCTGCCGACAGCGCATCGGGCGCAGCGGCAAGCGCAGGCGCGACATGATCGCGCACCCGCGCCGACATGTCGGTGACCAGTGCCCGGAAGATCGCGTCTTTGGAATCGAAATAAGTATAGAATGTGCCGAGCGCGACGCCGGCTCGCCCGGTGATGCCGCTGATCGACCCGTCGTGAAAACCGCGTTCGCCAAATTCCTGCCCTGCTGCATCGAGCAGCGCGCGCAATGTCCGTTCCCCGCGCGGCGTGCGCGGAGTCTTGGCTCCATGCACTGGCAAAGCAGCGGTGCCGCCCGAATGCGTGGCAGCAATGTCACGGCGCTGGCCCATTAATTCACCACTCCTGAAAAGCTAAGTTGAAACATGGTTCAGGTTTCAGTATAGGCCAAAGCCAAGCAGGTGCAACCGGCCCCAAAACCCCGTCGGTCGTACGACGGGCCATGCAAGGAGCGGCCGGAAACCAGCGCACCATATGGGAGAAACATGATGATCCGTTCGAAGCACAGTTTGCGCGCCATCGCGCTGGTCACTGCTGCCATCCCCGCGTTGATCGCCGCTCCTGCTGTCTTTGCCCAGGATGCCACGGATGCCCCTCCCGCCGCCAGCCAGGACGATAGCAACGGCGATCTTGTCGTCACCGCCCGCCGCCGCGAGGAAAATCTGAACGACGTGCCGAACGCGGACAGCGCCTTCACGCGCGAACTGCTTGTACAGCGCGGTGCGCTCGAACTCACCGTCATCGGAAATATCGTCCCCAACACGACGCTCGAAAC
>JANNMK010000026.1:0-5678 GCA_031397785.1 Sphingomonas sp.
GACTGTCCAGTTGCGTTTTCGAGCGCGTCAAACACGCGGTCGAAGCCGACGAAGCTGCGGCGATACGGAGAAAAATCGAAACGGGTAATGTCATATCCTCCATTGAGCAATGCGACTGTTGGCAATCGACCGCACCCAAACCCCGATATGGGCGTCGCTGGCGGTCATCCGGTCCCGAAGCGGCCGGACTGTCCGGATCTAGGATTGCGTCAAATGGGTTCAAGTGGTTGCCGGATCAAACGAAACCCCCGGACCGGGGGTGCCGATCCGGGGGCTCGCGTGACGATGGCACCTGTCCCCCGATAGGTGCCGACGGTCGGTGACGGCCAATGTCCGCAAAGACATATGCCCATCTTAATGCGGGCGGCGCACCGATAACTCCCTGAACCTGACCGCTTTGAGTGGTCGGAACGGAGGCTTGACTATGGCGGACAAAGTCTCTTGTCACTTGTTCACGGCATGGCGCGACACGAATTGGCAGCGGCTGTGCCAAGTTTGCAACAATGTTTGCGGCCGAGCAATGCCTCAGCGACACCATTGCGCAGGCAAGCGCCACCGCCTAGATCGACGAACATCGCTCATCCCGCCTCAATCGGATATTTCCAACCGCATGTTCCTGTCTGCTTACGAGCGCCTCGTCATCAAACGCTATCTGCTGCCAGTAAAGGGAGAGGGCTTCATTTTCGTCGCTGCGATTTTCAGCTTCATCGCTGTGATGCTCGGCGTCGCCGCGTTGGTGATCGTGATGAGCGTGATGAACGGTTTCCGTGCCGAGTTGTTCGATAAGATCGTCGGGCTCAACGGTCATGCGGTGGTGCAGGGTTATGGCGGGCGGCTGAACGACTGGCGCGATGTGCTGGCCGCTGCCCGTGCGACGCCCGGCGTGGTGAGCGCGCGGCCGCTGATCGAACAGCCACTGCTTGCCAATGTGAATGGCCGCGTCGAGGGTGTGCTGGTGCGTGGCATGAACGTCGCGGATATTCGCAGCAATGCAGTGCTTGGCGGCAAGGTGCTGGCGGGCGACCTCGATCTGATTGTCGAGGGCAGCGAGCGAATTGCGCTGGGATCGCAGCTGGCGCAAAATCTGGGCGCCCAAGTCGGCTCGACGATCACGATCATCAACCCCGCCGGGCGAACGACGCCGTTCGGAACAGTGCCGCGGGAAATTGGCTATACCGTCGGGGCAATATTCGAAGTCGGCGTTTTTCAGTTCGACACTGCCTATATCGTCATGCCGATGGGCGACGCGCAAACCTTGCTGTTATCGGGCGATGCGGTCGGCATGATTGAGATCAAGACCGTCGATGCCGACCGTGTGAGCGAGATACTGCAGCCGCTGGCGCAGGCGGTGGCGGGCCGGGCGCAGGTGTCGAGCTGGCAGCAGATGAACGCCAGCCTGTTCGAGGCGTTGGCGGTCGAGCGGGTGGCGATGTTCGTCGTGCTGTCGATCATCGTCCTGGTCGCGGCGTTCAACATCGTATCGTCGCTGATCATGCTGGTGCGCACCCGGACGCGCGATATCGCGATCCTGCGCACCATCGGTGCGGAGCGGGCTTCGGTGCTGAGGATCTTCCTGACCATCGGGACGACCATCGGGCTGCTCGGTACGGCGGCGGGGTTGATGGTCGGATTCATATTCCTGTTTTTCCGGCAGCAGGTGGTGATGGTGATCCAGTGGCTGACCGGGCAGAATCTGTGGGATCCGTCCGTGCGGTTCCTCACCGAATTGCCATCCAAGCCCGATCCGCTGGAAATTACCGCGATCGCGGTTATGGCGATCATCTTCAGCTTTCTGGCCGCGCTGTATCCGGCGTTCAAGGCGGCCAACACCGATCCAGTGCAGGTGCTGCGCTATGAGTGAGCCTATCCTCGAGGTCAGCGGCCTCAAGCGCAGTTTCCGCCAAGGCGATGCGGTGATCGATGTGCTGCGCGGCGTTGACTTGACGCTGGCGTCGGGGGAGATCGTCGCGCTGCTCGGGCCGTCGGGATCGGGCAAATCGACACTGTTGCAGGCGGTCGGCTTGCTCGAGGGCGGGTTCGACGGGCATATCGCGATCGACGGGGTGGCGGCGGAGGCGCTGAGCAACGAAGGCCGGACCGCGATGCGGCGGGAGAAGCTGGGCTTCATCTATCAGTTCCATCATCTGCTGCCCGATTTCACGGCGATGGAGAATGTCGTTATGCCACAGCTGGTTTATGGCGTGGGCAACGGCGCGGCGGTGATACGGGCGAGCGAACTGCTTGGCGGGTTGGGGCTGGCCGAGCGGCTCGACCACAAGCCGGCCAAGCTGTCGGGCGGTGAGCAGCAGCGGGTGGCGGTAGCGCGGGCGCTGGCCAACAAGCCGCGGCTGATCCTTGCTGACGAACCGACCGGCAACCTCGACGAAAAAACTGCTGAGAATGTCTTCGAGCAATTTGTCGCGCTCGTCCGTGCGCAGGGATCGGCCGCGCTGGTTGCGACTCATAACGAAGGGCTGGCGGCGCGGATGGACCGCGTCGTTCGGCTGCATGAAGGGCTGCTGCAATGAGCGATGCGATCGACTGGACGGCGGCGGCGACACTGCTCGAGCGAGACGACAGCGGATCGGACCGCGATGTGGATTTTCGCACGGTGGCGCGCGGGCCATTGCGCGATCTGGTAGCGCGGGTTGCCGCCATGGCACCGGCACAGCGGGCGCGGGTGGTGATCGATCGCGGGCCGGCGGGCACCATCGCGGTGAGCCAGATCATGCGACTGGCCGAACGGGCCGACTTTGAAGCGGGAGCGGGCACATGACGGGACTGGCGGACTTCACGATAGCCCTGCCGGACGGCAGCAGCGAGGCGATGGCGGCGCATCTCGGCAAGGTGCTGCTGATCGTCAATACTGCGTCGAAATGCGGCTTCACGCCGCAATATAGCGAGCTCGAGGCGTTGTACCGCGCGTACAAGGACCGCGGCTTTGAAGTACTCGCGTTTCCGTGCAACCAGTTCATGGGGCAGGAACCGGGCGATGCGGCCGAAATCGCCAGCTTTTGCTCGCTCAAATATGACGTCACTTTTCCGTTGTTCGCCAAGATCGATGTCAATGGCGCCACGGCCGATCCACTGTGGAAATGGCTCAAGCAGCAAAAGGGCGGGCTGCTGGGGATGGACGGGATTAAGTGGAACTTTACGAAATTCTTGGTCGACCGCAACGGGCGGGTGGCGTCGCGCCATGCGCCCAACACCGCGCCATCGCAGCTGCAGGGGGAGATTGAGGCATTGTTGGCGGCATAGGGGTTGGCTGGCTTCGGCCTGTCCTCTGAACATTGTTGCTGGCGGTCGGTCCTGGTGATGGGCACCGGCCTCGGCTGCAGAACGACGGGGTGTTTGCCGACTATGCGAATCGGCCTGGGCTGCTAAGGTTGTCGGCCATGTCCCACGCTCCCTTTGTCCCGCTGCGCATCTTCTCGAGCTATACCATGCTCGAAGGGGCATTCGATCCAAAGGCGATTGCCAAAACCGCCAAGGCGCTAGGGTTTCCCGCCGTAACCCTGTGCGATCGCAACGGGCTCTACGCCGCAATGAGTTTTTCGGATGCCTGCATTGAGGCGGGTGTTCAGCCGATCATCGGCGCGCTGGTCAGCGTAGCGCGGCCGGGGGGCAAGGACGCGCAGCCGATGATCGACTGGCTGCCGCTGATCGCGCAGGACGAGACGGGCTATGCCAATCTGTGCCAGCTGGTCAGTCAAGCGCATCTGTCGCCTGAACCGGGGCAGGACCCTCATGTGGGCTTTGCCGCGCTCGATGGCCAAACGGACGGGCTGATCTGCCTGACTGGTGCCGCCGATGGTGCGCTGACCCGGTTGCTGGCCGAGGGGCAAAGGCCGGCGGCGCAGGATTATGCTGATGCGCTGCAACGCCTGTTTCCCGGGCGGCTGTATGTCGAGCTCGCGCGGCGCGGCGATGCGGGCGAGGAGGCGGCGGAGGCGGGGCTGATCGAGCTCGCCTATGCCCGTGACCTGCCGCTAGTCGCTACAAACCCCTGCTGTTTTGCCGAGCGCGATTTTCATGCGGCGCACGACGCGCTGCTGTGCATCGCGCAGAGCGCCTATATCGAGAGCGCTGAGCGGCGCAAAAGCTGTCCTGAGGCGTGGCTGAAGCCTGCCGAGGCGATGGAGGACCTATTCAGCGACCTGCCCGAGGCGTTGGCCAATACGCTGGTTGTCGCGAGGCGATGTGGCGTACGCGCACCTCAGCGCAAGCCTATCCTGCCGTCGGTAGCCGGCGACCGCGAAGCCGAGGCCGCGCAATTGCGGGTCGATGCGCGCGAAGGCCTCGCTGTCCGGCTGGCGCGCTATGCGCCCGGCGCGTCATTGCGGGAGCTGGAAGCAGAATTTCCCGAATATTTCGCGCGGTTGCAGTTTGAATGCGATGTCATCGTCGGCATGGGTTTTCCCGGCTATTTCCTAATTGTCGCTGATTTCATAAAATGGGCCAAGGGGCAGGAAATTCCAGTCGGGCCGGGCCGAGGATCGGGAGCGGGGTCTGTGGTCGCCTGGGCGTTGACGATCACCGATCTCGACCCGCTGAAACTGGGATTGCTGTTCGAACGCTTCCTCAATCCCGAGCGCGTGTCGATGCCGGACTTCGACATCGATTTCTGCGAAACCCGGCGCGGCGAAGTGATCCGTTATGTTCAGGCTAAATATGGCCGCGATACGGTGGCGCAAATCATCACCTTTGGCACGATGAAGGCGCGCGCGGTGCTGAAAGACACCGGGCGAGTGCTGCAAATGGGCTATAATCAGGTGGATCGCCTGGCCAAGCTGGTGCCCAATCATCCCACCGATCCATGGGATCTGGAGAGGGCATTGAACGGCGTTTCCGAGCTGGCGCAAATGTACAAGCAGGAAGATGGCGTCCGCCGCCTGTTTGATATGGCGAGGCGGCTCGAAGGATTGCCCCGCCATAGCTCGACCCACGCCGCTGGCGTGGTGATCGGCGACCGGCCGCTGGCGCAGCTGGTGCCGTTGTACCGCGACCCGCGATCCGACATGCCGGTCACCCAGTTCGACATGAAATATGTTGAGGGCGCGGGGCTGGTAAAATTCGATTTTCTCGGTCTGAAGACGCTGTCGGTGCTGAAAGAAGCTGTCGGGCTGATCGCGCGGCGCGGTATCGTCGTCGATCTCGATGCACTCGCATGGGATGACCCAGAGGTTTATGCGTTGCTCCAGCGCGGCGAGACTGTCGGCGTATTCCAGCTCGAATCGGAAGGGATGCGGCGGACGCTGGCAGCAGTGAAGCCGACTGGGTTTGGTGACATCATCGCGCTCGTTTCGCTCTATCGTCCTGGTCCGATGGACAATATCCCAAGTTTTGGCGCGCGCAAGAACGGGCGCGAGGAGATCGTCTGGCCGCACCCGCTGCTTGAGCCGATTCTGGCCGAAACATATGGAATTTTTGTCTATCAAGAACAGGTCATGCAGGCAGCTCAGGTGCTGGCCGGATTCACGCTAGGTGGCGCTGATGTCCTGCGCCGCGCGATGGGTAAAAAAGACAAGCGCGAGATGGACAAGCAGCGTGCAGGATTTGTGACCGGCTGCGCCGCAAACGGTATTGAGCGGGCCAAGGCGAACGAGCTGTTCGACCTGATCGATAAGTTCGCAGGCTATGGCTTTAACAAGAGTCATGCTGCAGCCTATGCATTGCTC
>JANNMK010000036.1:0-7900 GCA_031397785.1 Sphingomonas sp.
GATTGCACTTGCCTCAATCGTGATGGCGGGCGCAGCGAAGCAATCCGCAGTCAGCTCAAAGCCGCGCTGGATTGCTTAGCTGCGCCCGCCATCACGTCGGAAAGATTAAATCCGCGCTATGTCCGCGATCGCGCGATCAACAACCGATTTGTCCGCGCTTGCATCATGCCCCTCGGCAATCAGCGTGCGTGCAGCAGCCACAGCCGCTCGTGCCGCGGTTTCACGGACATCGGCGATGGCGCTGCGCTCCGCGGCGGCAATGCGGTCTTCGGCCATCCGCTGGCGACGGGCGACAAGAGCGGTCGCATCTTCTTCGGCCTTTGCGACCAGCCCGGCGGCTTCGGCCTCGGCTCGGGTCCGCATCTGGGCTGCTTCACCGTCGAGCGCGGCGAGCTTGGCCTGATATTCGTTGCGCAGCGCCTCGGCTTCCTTGCGCAGCGCCGATGCCTCGTCGAGCTGGCTGCGGATCGCCGCGATCTTGCCATCGAGCATCCCAACCAGCATCGCCGGAACCTTTTTCCACACCATGATGCCGATCAGCACCAGCATCGACAGCGAGACGATGACGGTCGCATTGAAAATGCCTGCGATAGCCGGTTCGGCATGGGCCTCACCAGCGTGGGCAGCTTCAGCGGCGATCTGTGTCAGAATATTAAACATTGATATGCGCCTTCACCGCACCGGCGGCAGCGGCAGGGCTCACCACCTTGCCGGTCAGGCGGCTGACCAGATCGGCGGCAGCCTCGCTGGCCACCGCTTCGATTTCGGCCAGCGCCGACGACCGCGCCCGGGCAATCTCCGCCTCGGCACCCGCCAGACGCGCTTCATTGGCGGCGTTGATCTCGGCCAGTCGCGCTGCAGTCGCCTGCGCCGCGCTGGCCTTGGCCGCACCCACCACGCCCTGCGCTTCGGCACGGGCGGCGTTTGTTTTCTGCGTCACATCGGCCTCGACCGCATCGGCGGCATCGCGCGCTGCCTTGGCAGCGGCGAGGTCGTCGGCGATCTTTGCATCGCGCAAATCGACCGTCGCCTCGACCTTGGGCAACATGCCGCGACCGACCACAAGGAAGATCGCGCCGAATACCAGCACCACCCAGAACAGCTGGGAAATGAGGTACCAGCTGTCTTCGCTAAGCTGACCAATCTGGGGCATGGTGCGGTTGGGCTCCGGTTGGGGTCGTCACAGAAACGAAAGGCCGCAGGCGATTGTCATCGCCGCGACCCAACGCATATTAGGCGACGAAGATCAGGATCATCGCGACGACGAACGCCAGCAGACCGAGCAGCTCGGCGGCGGCAAAACCGATGAACAGGCGACCCTGCTGGCCATCGGCGGCAGCCGGGTTGCGCAGCGCGCTTTCGAGGAACGAACCGAACACATTGCCTACGCCGATGGCGGCCATGCCGGCACCGATTGCTGCGAGGCCTGCGCCGATCAGCTTTGCTGCTTCTGCTTCCATGATACTAACTCCTTGGGGTATTATTGAATTGAACGGGCGATGGACTGGACGGACGAAAACGGCACTCAGTGCAGGTTGACCGCGTCGTTGATGTAGAGCGAGGTCAGCAATGCAAACACATAGGCCTGGATGCCTGCGACGAGAATTTCGAGCGCCGAGATACCGGTCATCAAGACAAAGCTCGACAGGCCGACGGTAACCCCCGTGGCCACACCGGCATTGGTCGCATTGATCACGAACCCGGCAAGCACCTTGAGCAGAATGTGCCCCGCAGTCATCGCCACGAACAGCCGCAAGCCAAGGCTGAAAGGGCGGACCAGGAAGGACAATAGCTCGACGATGAAGATGAAGGGAATCATCGGCCATGGCGTCCCGTGCGGCACGAACAGGCTGAAAAAATGGAAGCCATGACGCCAGAAGCCGACGACCAGAACGATCGCAAAGCTGACGATCGCCAGAACGCCGGTCACGGTAAAGTGGCTGGTCACGGTAAACGGGTGCAGCCCCACCGCGCCTAGCGGCAGCAGGCCGAGGAAGTTGGCAAACAGAATGAACATGAACAGCGAAAAGACGAATGGCGTATATTTGCGCCCTTCCTCGCCGATGTTGGTGGTCATCATGCTCGAGATAAAACCGGTGAAACTCTCCACCGCAACCTGCCAGCGACCGGGGACGAGCTCGCGCTTCATCCCGCCGAGCATGAACAGCCATAACGCGATGGCGGTGGCCAGCATCCAGACAGCGCTGTTGGTCAGGTAGACGGTGTTGCCGCCGACATCGAACAGCGGTGCGATCGTCTGCACCTCGAACTGGTGCATGGGGTCGATTTTGCCCGAATCCGCCACGTCTGTCCTCAACTCTGTGTATCGTCGCCCGGTTCGCGCGGGTTGAGCGCGGCACCACTGGCGAGACGGAAAATATTCCTGAACGCGACCACGATCCCCAAAAACAGGAAGATCAGAAAGCCCCAGGGCCCAGTGCCGAAAATACGGTCGATCAGCCAGCCGACGAGCATGCCGCCCGCGATTCCGCCGATCAGGTCGGCGATCACGCGGTTGCCCATGCGGGTATTGGGATCGGCTTTCGGCCTGTCCCGCCCCGTACGCGCCGCCTCGCTCGCTTCCAGCACCTCCAGCCGCTCGTCGAGGCTGGTCAAGCGCTGGTCGCCATCGACCCCTGCACCTTCGTTCCCACCGTTCGAACCGTCCATCATGCGCATCCTTCGCCTTTTTGCCGCCAGCATTGCCGTAACCGGCGGGCTGCGCTGCTCATAGGGGATGATGCGGACAAATGGCTGTTTCGACCGGCTAGGCGCGGTCCCTTTAGAAACGCACCCCGATCAAGTCAACATGGTGTCGCTGCATTGCAGCACGTCCAGATTGCAGAACGCCTGAATCGCACCAGCGACGGTCAGATGCAGCGGGCGTCTCGCATCGGGGCAGCGCTGGTGCGAGTCTGCCAGCTGCCGTTGGGCGCCTGATATTTCTCGCCCGGCACGGTGCGCGCGATCAGATTGCATCCGGTGGTGAACGCAAACTGCTCGACCGTCGATCCGGTTTCGCGGGCACGGCGGGTATATTCCTCGCGGCGGCGGATGTTGAGGTCATCGACCATCGCCTGCACCGCCGCGCTCGCCGATCCGACCACCTCGAGATAGCCATCGGGCTTTTCGCCGACCTGCCCTGCCGCGCGCGCCGCCTGATAGGCAGGATCGCGCTGCGCGGATGCAGGAACTCCGGCGAGCAAAGCGGCGGCGACGGCGGCTCCGGCCCATGTCCGCGTGATAGTGTTCATCAGAAAATCTCCGTATTCTGCTCGATCAGCGCCTTGGCGTCGCCATCCAGTCGATAGACAATTTCTTGCCGGATGTTGATCGTCAGGACGATCTCGATCGGCTTGTCGGGCGCAGTCACCTGCACGCAGGCGGTGGTTCCGGCCAACAGCGCAGTCATCGCTGCGACCCTCAGCCACCGGCTATTCCCTGTCCTGCTGTGTGTCATGGCCGATCCTCGCTTTCCTGCACCTGAACGGCGGCCGCTGCCCGCGCCGCCGCCGCTTCCCGTTCCGCGCGCAGCAGCGCGGGCAAATTCTGGTCGATCAATATCGTCGGGTCATACAGGCCGCGCGCCGATGTCAGCAACTGCCGGAACGGCGCATTGATGCGGATGCGGAAACTGAACGGTAGTTTGGCAATCGCCCGGGTAAAGATATTGCGTTCCGCTCCGGCGCCCTGCGCCAGCCCGGTGAAATCCACTTCGGTCAGCATTTCGCCATCGATATTGCCGTTCAGCCGGATGACCAGATTGTCATACCGCAAGGATTTCAATGCGCCATAAGCGATATTGGCCATCGCGCCGAGGTCGCGGTTGCTGAGTTCGCCGACATAGGCGAGCGTGCCGCCGCCATCGCGCGACACCAGCGACCCGCCGAGCACCCGCCCGCCATCGCCGTCGAACACCGTCGGCAGCACCCCGTCGAACAGTCCGGTCGCGGTCAGATTGTCGAATTCATAGCGTTGCAGGAACAATGCCGCATCAACGTTGGCGACATCGAATGTCAGATAGCGTGGCCGGTCCGCCGCAAAATCCAGCAGCGCGGGCTGCAGCAACAGGCTGCCCCCGGCAAACGGCCAGCGCCCCTCCTCGATGCGGACGCGCTGCTCGCTGAGCAACTGGTAACGCACCACGCCGTCCAGCACTTCGATCCCCGGATTGACCGACCCCAGCCGCACCTCCTGCCTGGGCCGCGTCGTCAGCGCGATCAGGTCGTCGAAACGGATCGTCCCCGCCAATCGCTCGACCGGCCCGAACGCTGCGGCGAGGTCAAGTCGCTGCGTCGAAAAGGCACCATCGCTGGACACGCCGTCAGGGCTCCAGCGCACCTCGCCCGTACCATCGACCCTGCCCTCGACACTGGCGACCACGCCCAGCGCCAGACGGCTGATGTCGACAGGCTGCAATCCATCGCGCGCAAAGGCGATGGTCGGCACAGTAAAACGCGCATTGCCGCTGCCGCTGGCAAACCGGTGCGCAATGACCAGATCGGCCACCGCCGTGCCGCTCACCGATTCGTGCAATCTGCCTGCCGCGCGCACCACGCCATCGGCATAGCTCACGGCAATCGCATCGCCGCGCAGCCGCTGGAACCGGTCGTCGCTCGCCGCATCGTCGATCAGCAGCGCGGTATCGAGCCGCAGCCCATCGTCGCGCCACCGCCAGCGTCCCTCGGCTCCGCTCAGCAGGAACGGCGTCGGACCGATCTTGCCGCTCCCGCCGCTGAGCGTGCCGGCATAACCGCCGCGCTCGCTGCGCCCCGACAGCGCCGTTGCTCTGAATAGCGTCGCCGACTCGCCGCTGCCGATCCGCGCATCGATCCCGCGCAGCACAAGGGCGGACGCCGAAAGGTTGATCGATCCGCCAGCGCTTGCCACTTCCAGCTCGCTGTCCCCGGTGCGCCCGCCTATCGCAAAGGCGGGCAGGATCGCTCCCCCGGACAGCCCGCGCGATGACCAGGCCAGCAACGGCCCCGATCCTGCCCCGCACATCCGAATCGCGCCCGGATCCAGCGCAGCACCGCTTGCCCTGATCGCCTGCCAGCGCAGCGCCCGGCATTCACCATTGATCCGCACGCTGCCGTCGCTGCCGATCACGCCTGCAAGCGGCAACGACAGCCGATCGACGAACCCGTCGCCCAGCGGCCCCGACAGCGCCAGCCCGGTGGCAAAGCTGGTGCGGCCATCGGCGGCAGCGCGGAACGTCACTGGCGCCACCGCCAGCACCGCATTGCCTGCGACATAGGGGGCAAATTGCGCCTCACCGCTCAACGCCGCAGCGCTGCCGCCTCGCACCAGACGGATGCGGCCTTCGGGCAGGCCGCCGCCGCCGATTTCGGCACTGCCGTCGACCGAAAGGCCAGCGGCGCGGCTCCAGCGAATCGCCCGCTCGCCGTCGAGGTCGATACGCGCGCCGCTGGCCGCGACGATCCGGACATCTTCTGCGGCGGCAGTCAGTCCGGCGATCGTCCGCCCGGCCACTGTATAGGCCCCGTCGATCGCAAAATCGCGGCTTGCCGCCCCCATCGCCTGCCCCAGCTTGCGGACAAGCGGGCCGATCGGCGTGGCGTCATCCAGCCGGGTCAGCGCCGCCAGCCGGGCGCGCGGTGCCGCGCCGATCCGCCCGCCGCTTAATCCGATCCGGCCATCGGCGACGATCGCGCCATTGGCGCCGCGTCTGCCCCGGCCGCTTAGCGAAATCCGCTGCGCCGCTATCGCCGATTGCGTCATGTCGCTCGCCGCCAGTTGCCAGTCGGCATCGATCGCCCCGGCGATGGCCCCATCGATTGTGACCGTCCCGGTCAGCTCTTCGGCGGCGATCCCGGCCACCACGCCGCGCCCGCCGCGCAAGCCGCTGCGGCTGCGGATCGTGACAAATTCATCGTCCAGACCGGCATCGACACCGATACGCAGATCGCTCAGCGCCATTGCACCGGTCGCGCAGCGCAACGTCGCAACCCCGACCGGCCCGCGCACATCCGGTGCACCATTGGCGATGCGCAAGCCAACCTGCCCGGACAATCCGCCCGCCCGGCAATCGCCCGCTGTGAGCGCAGGCGCAGCAAAGGCGAGGCTTCCGGCAAAAGCATCGCTCGGATTGCCCGACCCTGCGGCATCGAGGCCGATCCGCCCCCACGGCGTATCGATCCGCGCCCGCACGTCATCAAGGTCGAGTTCGACGTCGGGAAATGCAAAGGGGGTTCCGTCGGGTTCGGGCAGCAGCTTGTCGACTGCGCCGAATGTCAGCGCGCTGCCGGTCCAGCGCCCGTTGAGCCGCACGCCCCGGGCACGTACGGCCGCCAGATAGGGCCCGGTCCAGCCGATGCCGAGCGTCACGTCGAGTTCGCGCGCCACCAGATCGGGATTGTCCGGATCGCCGATCACGACATCGCGCAGCCGCTGCTCGCGCACGCCGATGCGGTCGATGGTGTAACGCGCCTGAACGCCCCGGTCTTTCAGCGTCGATGCGATGAAATTGTCGGCAATGCCGTCGCGGTTGAGCCATGTTACTGCGCCGATTACGACTAGCGTGGCCCCGGCGATCAACGGAATCGCGCTGCGCTTACGCATCGGCGATGCCGCACGTCGAACGCGCCGTTGCGGGATGGTCGCTGGTTGGCTGGATGGGCACTATCGGCGGGTTCCTGGGGCCGGATGGCTCTGCCCTACGGGCGCGCGCCCGCGCTGTCGAGCAGGCAACAAAATGGCTGCATTGGTCGTCGACCATGCTAATTCCATTGCGTGACCGAAAAAACCGCAACTCCTGTCCCTTCCCCCGCGTCCGATCATAACGCCGGACATCGCGCCCGGTTGCGTGACCGGCTGCTTGCCGCCGGCGGCGAAGCGCTCGCAGATTATGAGATCGTCGAATATCTGCTGATGCTGGCCCGGCCGCGCGTTGACACCAAACCGGTTGCAAAGGCGCTGATGCGCGAATTCGGTGGCTTGGGGCCGCTGCTGGAGGCCGACCCGGAGACATTGCGGCGTATCCCGGACATGGGCGACGTCAGCATCGCCGCGATCAAATTGCTCAAGGCGGCCGTGCAGCGCACGCTTTACGGCGAAGTTCACGGTCGGCCGGTCCTTGGCAACTGGCAGGGACTGCTCGATTATCTGCGCGCCGACATGGCGCATCGCATCAACGAATGCGTCCACGTCCTCCACCTCGACAGCAAGAACCAGCTGATTCGCGACGAACTGATGAGCGAAGGGTCGATCGACCAGTCGCCAATCTATGTCCGCGAAGTCGTGCGCCGCGCACTCGATCTCGGCTCGGCGGCCATCATCCTCGCGCACAACCACCCCAGCGGCGATCCCGCCCCCAGCAAACAAGATATCGCGGTCACCCGCGATGTTGCGCATGCGCTCAAACCGCTCGGCATCGCCCTCCATGATCATGTCATCATCGGCCGCGATGGCCATGTCAGCCTGCGCTCGAAGGGACTGATTTAAAAGGTCAGGGCCTCCAACCCTTCCTTTTCGTGCGCCTCTCCCCTAGCAGCGCGGCACACGCCCGACACCGCTCCAGGAGCCACCGATGGTCCCCCGCTACGCTCGCCCGCAAATGACCGCGATATGGGAAGCCGAAGCGCGCTATGGCATCTGGTTCGAGATAGAGGCGCACGCGACCCAGGCTCTCGCCGACATCGGTGTCGTCCCGCATGCGGCGGCAAAGGCGCTGTGGGACTGGTGGGCGACCGATCCGGTTATCGATGTTGCCGCCATCGATGCCATCGAAGCGGTCACGAAACATGATGTCATCGCCTTCCTCACCTGGGTCGCCGATCAGGTGGGCGACCATTCAGGCGAAAACTGGGCGCGCTTCATGCATCAGGGCATGACCAGTTCGGACGTGCTCGACACCTGCCTTTCGGTGCAGCTTGCCCGC
>JANNMK010000040.1:0-2701 GCA_031397785.1 Sphingomonas sp.
CAGGCGATCGCCCAGCAGATCACGCGCCTCAGGTTGTCGGAGTGATGCGCATGAACCGCCCGTCCATCCGCCGCCTGCGTGACGACCAGTCCGGCGCCTACATGATCGAATTTGCGATGATTCTTCCAGCGTTCCTGATGCTGGTGATGGGAACGTTCGACATCGGCATGCAGATGTACGCGAAATCGGTTCTGGCGGGCGCCGTCGAACAGGCCGCCCGTCTCAACACCCTCGAAACCAACTCGTCCAGCCAGACGGCTGTCGATCAGGCGGTGCGCGATCAGGTCGGTCGCGTCGCCCAATATGGCACGCTCACTTTTTCGCGGTTGAACTATCAGGATTTCAGCGCGGTCGGCAAACCGGAAGATTTTACCGACAGCAATGGCGACGGCATCCGCAATTCAGGCGAATGTTTTCAGGACGCCAATGGCAACGGCAGCTGGAATTCCGATCGCGGCGATACCGGACAGGGCGGCGCCAACGACGTCGTATTGTACCGCGTCAACCTGACATTCGACCGGCTGTTTCCGCTGTGGAAAATGCTGGGTGAGCCGCAGAGCAAGACCATTTCGATTGCAACGACACTCCGCAACCAGCCCTATGGCACGCAGAGCAACGGGACGACGGTAGTATGTACATGATGTCCAGCCCCAAAATCGCCGCCCGGGTTGGTGCCTTGCGAGCCAGCGCTGCGCGGGCACACATTGCCCGTCTGTGCGGCGACGTGCGCGCGGTGGCGATGATCGAAACGGCATTCACCATGCCGATCCTCATCTTTGCCGCGCTCGCCGGTCTCGAAGTCGCCAATCTGATGATCACCCACACGCGCATCAGCAGCGTCGCACTCTCCGTGGCGGACAACGCATCGCGCATCGCGTCGGGCAGCAACCTTGCCTTGCCACAGGTGCGCGAAGTCGATGTCAATGACGTGTTCACCGGTGCCCAGCTTCAGGGCGGCAATCTCAACATCAAGGCCAATGGCCGGATCATCCTGTCGAGCCTTGAAACCAACATTGTCGGCGGTCAGTGGATCCACTGGCAGCGCTGCTTTGGCGACAAGAATTACGGGTCTAGCTATGGCACTGCGGGAACCGGCATCACCGGTACGGGGTTCGCGGGAATGGGCGAACCGGGCAAGGAGGTTCGGGCCTCGACGGGCGCACCCGTGATGTTCGTCGAAGTCTATTACGAATATGACCCGTTCATGTACGATAGCTGGATTGGTGATCAGTTCATCAACTATACGGCAGCGTTTACGGTGCGCGACGCACGCGACACGACAACCATCTTCAATCCGTCACCAGCCGCAGCGATCAACATCTGCCCGGCGGCCCCGCCCCGTCCCAGCAACGGAGACGAAAACAACGGCCATGGTAACGACCCGGGCCGCTTCGATGACCGCAGTTAAGGCATAATCAGCCGCGGTTGCACAGCAGCCGGGCCTTGTCACACACCCTTGCCACGTCGATCAGGGCCAGTTTTTCGAGGTTGGCGGCATAAGGCAGAGGCACATCTTCGTTGGTTACACGCAACACCGGCGCATCAAGATCGTCGAACGCCTGTTCCATCGCCACCGCCGCCAGTTCGCTGGCAATCGAACAAGCGGGCCAGCCTTCCTCAACGACCATCATCCGGTTGGTCTTTTTCAGGCTGGCCAGCACTGTCGCGGTGTCGAGCGGACGGAGCGTCCGCAAATCGATCACTTCGGCCTCGATCCCCTCGCCTGCCAGAATATCGGCTGCTTCGAGCGAGACCCCGACGCCGATCGAATAGCTGACGATCGTCAGATCTGCGCCTGTCCGGCAAACCCGCGCCTTGCCAATGGGCAGGACATGGTCGCCGTCCGGCACGTCGAAGCTGCGTCCGTACACCAGCTCATTTTCCAGAAACACCACGGGGTCTTCGCTGCGGATCGCCGCTTTCATCAGCCCCTTGGCATCGGCCGCGTCATAGGGAGCGATGACGATCAACCCCGGTACGCTGGCATACCATGGCGCGAAATTCTGGCTGTGCTGCGCGCCGACCCGGCTCGCTGCGCCATTGGGGCCGCGAAACACGATGGGACAGCGCATCTGGCCGCCCGACATATAATTGGTCTTGGCCGCTGAATTGATGATGTGGTCGATCGCCTGCAGCGCGAAATTGAAGGTCATGAATTCGATGACGGGCCTGAGGCCGCCCATCGCCGCGCCCGCACCCAGCCCGGCAAAGCCATATTCGGTGATCGGCGTGTCGATGACCCGGCGCGGTCCGAACTCCTCGAGCAGTCCCTGCGTAACCTTGTACGCGCCCTGATATTCGGCGACTTCCTCGCCCATGACGAACACCCGGTCGTCGCGCCGCATCTCTTCGGCCATCGCATCGCGCAACGCCTCGCGCACTGTCGTTTTCACCATCGCCGGGTCGGCAGCGGGCGCGACAGTCTTTTCGCTCTCTCCCGCAGGCGGGATGGTCGGGGAAGGGGCCGGGGCAAGCGGCGGTGCGGCGGCGGCAGGAACCACGCTCGCTGCGTTGCGCTCTGCTCCTGCGCCGGCTCCCGCTGCCGCGCCCAACTCATGCGCCTGGACGGGAGCGGGCTTTTCCTCACCCTCCGCCGCGATGACAGCGATCACCGTGCCGACTTTCACATTTTCGGTGCCCGCCTCGATCATCAGCCGGGAAATGACACCATCATCGATCGCTTCATATTCCATCGTCGCCT
>JANNMK010000047.1:0-1873 GCA_031397785.1 Sphingomonas sp.
GGCGACGCCGCGGCCGCGCGCGATTTCGCCCGCGATGTGGTGCTGATGAAACAGGTCGGCATCAATCCGGTGGTCGTCCACGGCGGTGGCCCACAGATCGGCGCGATGCTCGACAAGCTCGGCGTCAAAACCAGCTTCATCGATGGCCTGCGCGTCACCGATGCAGAAACCGCGCGCATCGCCGAAATGGTGCTGTCCGGCGCGATCAACAAGGAAATCGTCGGCTGGATCGGCCAGGCCGGCGGCCGCGCCATCGGCCTGTCGGGCAAGGACGGCGGGCTGGTCATCGCCAGCAAATTGAAACGAAGCAAACGCGATCCCGACAGCCGCATCGAACAATCGGTCGATCTGGGCTTTGTCGGCGAACCGCGCACGATCGACCGGCGCGTCATCGATACCCAGGTGGCTGCCGGCATGATCCCCGTGATCGCCCCGATCGCCATCGGCGACGATGGCGCGACCTACAATATCAATGCCGATACCATGGCCGGGGCGATCGCCGCTGCGCTTGGTGCAACCCGATTGTTCTTGCTGACCGACGTTCCCGGCGTGCTCGACAGATCGGGCGCGCTAATCGCCGAACTAGATGCGCACCGCATCGCCAAATTGAAAGCGGACGGTACGATTTCGGGCGGGATGCTGCCGAAAATCGATACCTGCGTCCACGCCGTCACCGGCGGCGCGGAAGCGGCGGTCATTCTCGACGGGCGGGTGCCGCACGCCATGCTGCTCGAAATCTTTACCGAAGCGGGCGCGGGCACGCTCGTTTCCCGCCACGGCTGATAGCCGGGCGTCTGCCGCGCCGATTGTCCTTCAGGAGCCTATGACGATGTTGCTCGATTCGATTTACCAGATTCTGCAGATCCTGCTCAATGTGCTGTGGTGGATCATCATCGTCCAGGCGGTGTTTTCATGGCTGGTCGCGTTCAACGTCATCAACATGCAGACCGATTTCGTGCGCAACATCTGGATGACGCTCGAAAAGATCACCGAACCAATTTATCGCCCGTTCCGCAGGATCATGCCGGATTTCGGCGCGCTCGACCTCACCCCGATGGTCGTCCTCATCCTCGTCATCATCCTGCAGCGGGTGGTCCTGCCTAACCTCTTCACGGCCCTGCAGAGCTACGCGTGACCGCGACGATCATCGATGGCAAAGGGTTTGCAGCCGCCTTGCGCGGGCGGATAGCCTCGCGCGTCGCTCTCTTTGCCGATGTCGCGGGCCGGGCGCCCGGCCTTGCCGTGGTGCTGGTCGGCGACGATCCGGCCAGCCAGGTCTATGTCCGCAACAAGCAGCGCCAAACCCTCGAAGCGGGGATGGCGGGCAGCGAACACCGGCTCGATGCCGCCACGCCCCAGGCGGACCTGCTGGCTCTGGTCGCCGCGCTCAACGCCGATCCGGCGGTCGACGGCATATTGGTGCAACTGCCGCTGCCGCCGCATGTCGACGCCAATATCGTGCTGGCCGCGATTGATCCGGCCAAGGATGTCGACGGCTTCCACGTCATCAACGCCGGACGGCTGGCCATCGGGCAGGATGCGCTGGTGCCCTGCACGCCCTCGGGCTGCCTCATGCTGCTGCGCGCGACGCTTGGCGATCTGTCGGGCATGGACGCCGTGGTCGTCGGCCGCTCGAACATCGTCGGCAAACCGATGGCGCAACTGCTGCTCGCCGACAGCTGCACCGTCACCATCGCGCACAGCCGCACCCGCGATCTCGCCGCCGTGTGCGCCCGTGCCGACATTCTCGTTGCGGCGGTCGGCCGCGCGGAAATGGTGCGCGGGCACTGGATCAAACCCGGCGCAACCGTGATCGATGTCGGCATCAACCGGGTGCCCGGTGCGGAACCGGGCAAGACCCGGCTCGTCGGCG
>JANNMK010000049.1:0-2028 GCA_031397785.1 Sphingomonas sp.
GGCGGACGCCGCAAAAGGAGCGACGGTCTTTGCCAAATGCGCTGCCTGTCACACGATCACGCAGGGCGGTGCCAATGGTATCGGCCCCAATCTGTGGGGAACGCTGGGTGAACCGCTCGGCGGGCACGCGGGCTTTGCCTATTCAGACGCGCTGAAGTCGAAGGGCGGCAACTGGGACTGGGCGCGGATGAGCGAGTGGCTGGCCAGCCCGCGCCGTTTCGCCGACGGCACGAAAATGTCGTTCGCCGGCCTGTCGAGCGCCGAAGATCGCGCCAATCTCATGGTCTATCTCAACGCCCAGGGATCGAACCTGCCGCTGCCTGCAGCGCCTGCCGCCGACGCAGCAGCGCCGCCCGCCGATGCTGCTGCCAGTGCTGCTGCCGGTGCCGCCGCGCCCGGTTCTGCTCCTGCCGATGCCGGCGCGGTCGATGCGGCCCAGCCTGCGCCTTCCGGCGCGGCAGCCGGTGGTTCGGGCGATCCGGCCCAGGCAGGCGGCGCCGCGCCGACCCCGGGTGCGGCGATTGCCGCACCGGGACAACCGGCCACCAAAAATTCGCGCGTCAGGCCCGACTGACCGCTGCCGGTTACAGGGTCGTGCACGGCATGCCGCTGATCGCGACTAGCTAAGGGCGCGGCTATCCCGACGTCTGGATATCAGCCAGTCCTGATCGATCAGTCGCCAAAGCCGCAGTCATGCGTCGGCGGCGCTGCGGCCAGCACCCCCAGCGGATCGCCAGCCCAGAATTGGACGATATGGTCCCATGCCTCTTCGGCGGTTTCGACAAAGCGGAATAGCGCGAGGTCGCGGCGACTGACCACGCCTTCGTCGGCCAGGGCGTCGAAATCGATCACCCGGTTCCAGAAATCCTTGCCGAACAGGACGATCGGCATCGCTTTCATCTTGCCGGTCTGGATCAGCGTCAGCAGTTCGAACGTCTCGTCAAACGTGCCAAATCCGCCGGGAAACACGCACACCGCGCGCGCACGCAGCAGAAAATGCATCTTCCTCAGCGCAAAATAGTGAAACTGAAAGCTGAGGTCGGGCGTCACATAGCGATTGGGAGCCTGTTCGTGCGGCAGGACGATGTTCAATCCGACCGATGTTTCTCCGCACTCATAGGCGCCGCGATTGGCGGCCTCCATGATCGACGGCCCGCCGCCTGAACATACCACGAAATGCCGTCGCCCGTTGTCGTCGCGCGGCACCGCGCTGGCCCGCGCCGCCAGCCGCATCGCCTGCGTATAATAATGCGCCTTGGCCGCCAGGCTCTCGGCGATGCGCTGTTCTTCGGGGGTCTTGGCCGCATCGATCACGGCCTGCGCCTGATCGGGGGCAGGAATCCGCGCCGAGCCATAAACGACCAGCATCGATGCGATCTGCGCTTCGTCGAGCAACAGTTCGGGCTTCAGCAATTCGAGCTGGAAGCGCACCGGGCGCAAATCTTCGCGCAGCAGGAAATCGGTATCCTGAAACGCGAGGCGATAGGCAGTGCTGTCGGTTTGCGGGGTCGCCAGATTCTGCGTTGCGAACCGGGCATCTTCTCGCGCCTTGTGAAAGCGCGATCCATCGGGGGTTTTGTCGGTCATCGGGCGGCGTCTAGCGTCATTCGCCGACGCTGCCAATAATCCGCTCTCCTGTGTCGCGAGCTCCATCGCTCAGCGGCAATAATCCTGTCCGCTCATGTCGAAATGAAAATGATTGGCGTGCGCCGCGTTATAGTCCGGGCTCAGCACCGTGCCGAACCGGCGGCACGCGGATCCCCGGATGGCGCGCAGAAACTGTTGTTCCCCGTCGCTGCCATTCCATCCGGCCAGCACGGTGACGCGCTGACCGTCAGCCAGCACGAACGCCGCGACATCGATGGCATTGGCATGGGCATGCTGCGACAACCGGCCAGACCGCCCGCCATAGATGTTGCGGCAGCTGTAGGTGCCGAAGGTTTCGACCCGCACGACATCCTGCCCGAACACCTGACGCCCCGCCGGTTTGACCGCGAACCGCACCCACTGGACGAAATTGCGCGCCAG